>JBDKJN010000073.1:0-9132 GCA_039796595.1 Bacteroidota bacterium | reverse complement strand
TTGCAATTTATCTTGCTGGTAAATGGGTTGGACTAGGAGATACAACATATGCCGTGGCGAGAGAAGTGGTGGGTGGCCTGCAAAGTTTAATCCCATCCATGATTTTGGTGCCACTGTTGATGTTTCAAAGACAATTGGATAACAAGAAAGAAATATGACCGAACTACGAGAATTGACCACGATGAGCCCTGAAAGCCGTTTATGGGTGTACCAATGCAATCGCCTTTTAAGCAATGACGAAGAGGTACAATTAAAAATGGATTTACAAGAATTTTTAGCGAGTTGGAATTCACATGGTGCTCAAATGGACGCAACCGCTCAAATTCTGCATCGATGTGTTGTGGTGATCGCCTTGGATGAATCCTCGGCAGGTGCTTCTGGTTGTGGTATTGATAAGTCGGTTCGTTTTATGCAGCAATGGGGGGAGCAACAGCGGGTAGATATGATATCGCGGCAGACAGTAATTTATTTAGAAGAACATGAAGTTCGGCTTACCGGGTTGCCTCAGTTTTGGGCCATGCGCAAGGCCGAATTGATCTCTGATGATACATTGGTCATAGATCCAACAATTCTTAAAAAGAGCGATTGGCCGGAAAATGGTTGGATTGAGTTTGGTAAAAGTTGGCATCAAATGATGTGGGGGCGATGATTTGAAAGACAGCGAGTTATAGATGGTTAACACCTTTAGCCTTCCGAGTTATGAAAATTTTTTTGTCTAAAATGATACGAGTATGAAGGGATTCAACGTACCTTTCACCCGACTTTTGCGAAACCTATTATTGACTTAACGAAATTTGAATAACATCTCCGTGTCGGGGATGACGTTTCGATTGTTGTTTATATGGATCGTTTTTGAGTTAATTCTTCTCCTCATAGTAGGGAGTTGAATTATTGATTAGTAATTAATAAGCAGTTATACTTTTTAGAGTTCAAACCAAAACCAATTCAATTTGATGAAAACTTTTACTAGACTTTCAATGTTCTTGACATTGGCCTTCGCATGGGTGATGCAGGTCAATGCACAGAACACGTGTGATTCTCCAGCTACTTTGGATTGTAACACAACTATTTTCGGTGGTACATCAGGTGTTCCTAACGACAATGCTACCTCTGGCGCGATTACTTGCGGTACTACAGTAGGTACAGGCGGCCAGCAGTGGTATGCTTTCACTCCTAGTGGAGATGCTACAGTATCAATTACAACCGATGGTGCTGCTACTGATTATGATACAAAACTTCACGTGTATGAAGGTACATGTAATGCTCTTGTGTGCGTTGTTGGCGATGATGATGGAGGTACAGGAACTACCTCATTGGTAAATTTCGCTGCTGTTGGTGGAGTTACTTATTTGGTTCGTGTTGGTGGCTTCGCTGCAAACGAAGGTACTTACGAGCTTACAGTAGCATGCGCATTCGCAGCTGATGGCTGTACGAATAACGCGGCTTGTAATTTCGATCCAGCTGCAACCAATGATGATGGTTCATGTTGTTTCGAGAACTGTTTGACTCTTGAAATGTTCGATAATTTTGGTGATGGTTGGAACGGTCATACATTCCAGTTGACTGAAGTTACTTCAGGTAGCGTCGTTGCTTCTGCAACACTTCTTGGCGGAGCTGAAGGTGTAGCAACTTTCTGCTTACCTGACGGATGTTACATGATCACTTGGATCGATGGTAATTTCGATGGTGAAGTAACTTGGGTATTGACAGGTGCTGATGAAGGTGAGATCGGTGGTGGTGCAAATCCAACTGGTCTTGTTGCTTCATTGAATCAAACTTGTATCTTAGGTTGTACTGATATCACTGCAACAAACTACAACCCAGCAGCAACCATTGATGATGGTTCTTGTTTGGCTTGTCCAGGTGGTTCAGTAGTAATCGCTGGTAATATGTTCGATAGTTTCGGCGATGGCTGGAATGGTGCAAACTTGATCATTACAAACACGGTGACGAACACAATCGAAGTTCAAGAAACCTTTACAGCTGGTGCATCTGCTTCATTCAGCCAGTGCCTTGCTACGGGTTGTTACTCTGTAACTGTAACGAATGGTCAATTCCCTGCTGAAGTATCTTGGGAATTGTTGGACGCAGTTGGTGATGTAATGTTCAGCGGTGTCGCTGGAGATACTTATGGCTTCTCTTGGGCTGGTCAGACGGGTTGTGTGATCCCAGGTTGTACAGATGCAGGTTGTAACAACTACAACCCATTTGCAACTGAAGACGACGGTACTTGTATCTGTCCTCCAGATAACGATGATTGCGCAGATGCAGCTGCCATTATTTGTGGTGTATCTGTTGATGGCACTACTGAAAATGCAAATGCTGATGCTGAAGCTTTTGATTGTGCTGGTACAACTGTGACTTCTCCAGGTGTATGGTACTACTTTATTGGTGATGGTTCTCAAGTGAATTTGAGCACATGCGGTTCTGCTGGTGGTGATACTAAAATCCACGTGTTCTCAGGCTCATGCGGTAACTTGCAATGTGTTGCTTCTAATGATGACGGTTGTCCTGCTGGTTTCCTTTCATCTGCTACATTTACTTCTCAAGCGGGTACCGCATACCGCGTTTTGGTTTCAGAATTTGGTCTTGGTCAAGGAATTCCTTTCACTCTTGAAATGACTTGCTTAGAATGTAACGATACTCCAGTGAATGATGATTGTGCAAGTGCATTGCCAATTCCTCAAGGTGTGGATTTCCCAGGTAGCTTGTGCTGCTCTAACCCAGATGCTGATATGGCTGAATGGGCTGGTTTCGGTACAGAATACGGTATTTGGTATATGATCAATTCAGGTGACTCTGACGCAATCAGCGTAGAGTTCTGGAACGGTCTTGGTGAAGGTGCAGATGCTGAGGATGGTACTGATGTTGGTATCGGTATCTTCAATGGTGCTGACGGTTGCGCTGATCTAATTCCAGTGATCGGTGGTGTTGGTTTCGACGGCACGCCGCTTGATGGTTTTGTATTCGATTCGTTTGAGTTCGGTATCACCATTGAACCAAACACAGACTACTACTTCTGTTTGACAACTTCAGATCCAATCAACTGTGGAAGCTTTGTGTTGAATGTTACGCTTTCTACAACAGGTTGTACAGACCCGGCTGCAGATAACTATAACGAAGATGCTACTATTGATGACGGAAGCTGCGAATACACTACAGTTCCAGCCAATGACTTGTGCGAAAACGCAGTCGAATTGGTTTGTGGCACAGTGATTACAGGTTCAACTGCATTGTCTACTAACACTGGTGCACCTAACGTTTGCCCTGCAGGTGCTGGTGATGCTGGTGTATGGTATAGCTTTGTAGGTGACGGAACATTTGTTACTTTGAACACTTGTGGTTCTCCAATTGACACACGTATCATGGTTGTTTCAGCAGATGCTTGCGGTGGTCCATACACTTGCGTAGTTTCTGAGGACAACGACGCTACTGATGCGGGTTGTGGTTTCTTCGATGGCGAAAATGCAGCTGTTGAATTCATTTCAACGGTAGGTGTTAACTACTTCGTGTACATTACTGCCGGTGGTATTGATACCAATGGCGACAACGTTGACGATCTATTCGACGGTGGTTTCACTTTGAGCTTCGATTGTGCTCCAGTATTGGAAGGTTGTACAGACGCTTGTGCTTGTAACTTCGATCCAAACGCTAACGTGGAAGACAACTCTTGTGACTACTTCTCTTGCGCTGGTTGCGGAGCAGGTTCAATGGCTGTTCAAATGAATATGGAAGATTCTTTTGGTGACGGTTGGAATAACAACGAATACGAAATCACTGATCTTGCGGGCAACGTAATTGCTACCGGTGATTTGGATAACGCTTTCTGCGGAGATGGCACAGACTTCGGTTTCGATGTGTTCTGTCTTGAAGATGGTTGTTACAACATGACTGTTGGCGGTGGTACATTCCAAGGTGAAGTTTCTTGGACACTTGTTGACTCTGAGGGTAACGTAATCGCAGAAGGTGGTGCTGGTGCTGCTGGTAATGCTAGCTTCACCATTGGTGCAGGCGTATGCGGTTGTACTGATGATACTGCATGTAACTACGACCCAGCAGCTACAGATGATAACGGTTCTTGCGAATTCGATTCTTGCGTAGGTTGTATGGATGCTACTGCTTGTAACTACGACGACACAGCGTTGATCGAAGGTACTTGTTGCTACGACAACTGTGTAACATTGTCTATGAACGATAGCTTTGGTGACGGTTGGAACGGTAACGTAGCTACCATCGTTGACAATATCACAGGTACCATTGTTGGTACAGGTACAATTGCAACAGGTGCTACTGGAACTGCTTCATTCTGTATGGCTCCAGGTTGCTACACAATCACAGTAGGTGGTGGTACTTTCCCTGGTGAGGTTTCTTGGACTTTGCTTGGTGCTAATGGTCTAGTAACTGGTGGTGTAACTACCGGTATCGAATTCACCGTTGGTGAAGGAGCAAGCTGTGAGCCAGGTTGTCTTGAGCCACATGCATGTAACTACAACCCTGATGCAGGTATCTCTGATTGCACATTGTGTGAATACACGAGCTGCACTGGTTGTACATATGAGCAATCAGCTAACTACGACGAAACTGCTACTATCGATGATGGTTCTTGCGAAATCGTTGGTGAATGTCCTTGCCCAGGTGACTTGAATAACGATGGTTTCGTTGCTGTAACAGACTTGTTGTTGTTCATTGACCTCTATGGTACTAGTTATGGACCTGGTTGTGTTCCACAATAAAATACTTTAATAAGCTTAAAAGAGCCGCCCTTTTGGGGCGGCTCTTTTTTTATTGTAAAGTTTGTGACAGGCAGATGTCGTGTACATAGGCGGATGAATCTATAGTGGGTTCACACTCGCTGAACAATCAAATAATTCATCGAATTCAAGTTTCTCGGGAGCTACTATAAGGCGAATTCTTATGACCAATGAACATACCTTATGCAGTGGACACAAATGAAAGAACTTGGGGATATAATTTGTTTGAAATAGACGCTTGCTCTTTGTGACGGTGCCATTCACTTTTACCTGTATGGATTTCAGAAGAGCGCATGAAATATTCACCCACAAACGGATGAGGGTACGGAAAAAGCGAAGTTATAATGAGTTGAAAATCTGCTTTTAATTTTAAACAGAATTCCTTTAGATTTGAATATTGACGTACTTTTGGCACCGACCATTATGAAGACTATACTAGGTATTTCCGCATTCTATCACGATTCAGCCGCTGCCATTACGGTTGGAGGTAAAATTGTTGCGGCCGCTCAAGAGGAGCGTTTTACAAGGGACAAGCATACTCCTGATTTCCCCAAGAACGCCATTCGCTTTTGCTTGGATGAGGCCGGTTTGACAATCGATGAACTCGATGCTGTAGTATTTTACGATAAGCCATTATTAAAATTCGAAAGGCTATTACAAACCTATTATGCCTTCGCACCGAAAGGGTTGGTGAGCTTTCTTAAAGCGATACCTGTGTGGATCAATGAGAAAATGTTTTTGAAAAAAATGATCCGCGAAGGCCTAAAAGAAGTTGAGGCGTATGATAAAAGTCGTTTGAAACTTTTGTTCCCGGAGCATCACTTGTCGCACGCGGCAAGCGCATTTTATCCTTCGCCATTTGAGCGAGCGGCAATTCTTACAATCGATGGGGTTGGAGAATGGTGTACCGCTTCGATAGGATTAGGCGATGGTCCAAATATTACATTGCATCGAGAGTTGGAGTTTCCGCACTCAGTGGGATTATTGTATAGCGCGTTCACTTACTACTTAGGTTTCACGGTGAACAGCGGGGAGTACAAACTCATGGGATTGGCCCCTTACGGTCATCCAACTTCTGAAGAAACGGCCGATTTCGCTGAGCGCATTAAGAAAAATATCGTTGATATCAAAGCAGATGGTTCCATTTGGTTGAATCAAGATTATTTTAATTACTCCACAGGTTTGCGCATGGTGGATGAGCAGAAATGGGAGGCCTTATTTGGATTCCCGAGACGTGATGATGAAGCCGAATTGTTGCAGCATCATTGCAATTTGGCATTGGCAATCCAGCGAGTAACGGAAGAAATTGTCGAAAAAATGGCTCTTGAGGCCAAGCGTTTAACCGGATCAGAAAACCTTTGTTTGGCTGGTGGTGTTGCACTCAATTGTGTTGCCAATGGTAAGCTATTGAGATCTGGAATTTTCAAAGAAATATATGTACAACCTGCAGCAGGTGATGCTGGAGGAGCATTGGGAGCAGCATTGGCTGCACATCATATTTATTTCGAACAACCTAGGCAAACGGCAAGCTCCATGGATGA
This sequence comes from Bacteroidota bacterium, assembly GCA_039796595.1. Classification (GTDB taxonomy): domain Bacteria; phylum Bacteroidota; class Bacteroidia; order Flavobacteriales_D; family Sanyastnellaceae; genus CANHSF01. The sequence goes on along the minus strand of JBDKJN010000073.1, from coordinate 2,840 downwards.
CATGAGCGGAAGTTATTTGGGCCCAGAGTATGGTGACAAAGAAATTGATTTGCTCAATAAAAAAGTGAAGGCCGTATTTACCAAAAACGAAGACTTTTCGCGTTTGTGTGAGACCGTTGCACAGCACTTGGCGAAAGGTGCAGTTGTTGGTTGGTTTCAGGGTAAAATGGAATTTGGCCCTCGAGCACTTGGCAACAGAAGTATCCTTGGTGATGCTCGGAATCCTGAGATGCAGAAGAAACTCAACCTAAAGATTAAGTATCGCGAGGGATTCAGACCGTTTGCACCATCTGTATTAGCAGAGGATGTAACAGATTACTTTGAACAAGATAGTCCATCTCCTTATATGTTGATGGTAGCACCCGTTCTCCCAAAGCGACGTACAGTATTGCCTGAAAACTTTCATGATAAACCGCTTTGGGATAAATTGTACACTACACGGAGCGATGTACAATCGATTACCCACTTGGATTTTTCAGCGCGTATTCAAACCGTGCATCGCGAGACCAATCCACGCTATCACGAACTTATTTCTGCCTTCAAAAAGCAAACCGGGTATGGACTCGTTGTCAATACAAGTTTTAACGTACGCGGGGAGCCTATTGTTTGCACACCACACGATGCGTACCGCTGCTTTATGAGCACTGAAATGGATGTATTGGTGATCAACGATTATGTATATATAAAAACGGAACAACCAGACTGGTCAAATAAAGACAAATGGATGGTGAAATTTAAAAAGGATTAATACAATGGATTTTTTGAAAGACTTGTGGATGTTTATGAAGGAGCGCAAGAAGTTTTGGCTTGCACCATTGATTTTGCTTTTACTCTTATTGGGTTTGGTGATTGTGTTTGGTGGCGGTAGTGCAATTGCTCCATTTATCTACACCTTATTCTAAAGTATGAAAGCATTACGTTCAAATCCGCCTCAAACAGTCCTTACCATTACCGTTGGTTTTTTGGTAATGTTTGTCATTTGGCGCCACGAGTGGTTACTCAAAACTGCCGTAATCATTGGCTTGATTGGTGTTTTAAGTACATTCCTTAGTGAAAAAATAGAATGGCTGTGGATGCAATTGACCAAGGTATTGGCTTTTATAATGCCCAATATTTTGTTGACGATTGTATTCTATGTTTTTTTATTCCCTTTTGCAATTTTGGCAAGAATCTTTGGATCGTCAGATAGTTTAAGACTGAAGAATAAAGGTGATTCAGTTTACCGTGTTTCAGATAAAAAATATACAGCCCAGTCCTTAGAGAATCCGTGGTAATCGAATTGCGACAATTACACAGATGAACAAGATAACGTTGCTCTTTTTAGTACTTGGAGCACTCTTTATGTTCATCGGTTGGATGCTTCGGCGCTTTCCTCCGAACTTACGCAATCAGTGGTACGGGTACAGAACCGCTACGAGCCAACGTTCAGAAGAAGTTTGGGACTTTGCACAAGGATATGCTGCGATGATGATGCAGCGTTTGGGACTTCTATATGTTATTGTATCATCTGTAGCGAGGTGGCTTCCCACTTCACTGGAGTGGATCGGTTTTCTCGCTTTGGTTTTTTTTATCATCTCAATGATTTCGGTGTTGGTACACATCGAACAGAAGTTGAAGAGGGAATTTCCCCTTTAACACCAGATTTTTCTGCCTGCCACGGACGATGCCAGCAACTGTATTTTCCGTAATTTTGAAGCCAGATTCAGCATTGGGAATTGTCTTGAAATGTTGAAAGCATCAGACGTATGACTCAGGATCAAATCAATTCATATTTACAACGATTGTGGCCCATCTGCCGCAGCCTTACTGGAAACGGAGTGCGCGAAACGCTTCAGATTCTCAATGAGATCGTTCCGCTTACGATTCACGAAATTCCAACGGGCACTGCGGTATTGGATTGGACAATACCGGATGAATGGAATATTCGTAAGGCGCAACTCATCAATCCGGAAGGCAAGGTCATCGCTGATATGGCAGTGAATAATTTGCACGTGGTCAATTACAGTGAACCCGTCAATGGCGAATTTACTTATGAGCAATTACAAGGGCATATTTATACCTTGGAAGAACAACCCGATGTTATACCATATATCACCTCGTATTATCGGCGCCATTGGGGATTTTGTCTGTCGCATAAAGTGTGGGAAGAACAACCGAAGGAAGGCCTTTACAAAGTAATTATTGATACCGATTTGGCGCCGGGACACCTGACATACGGTGAATGTGTTTTACCAGGTGAATCAGAAGAGGAAGTGCTGATTTCAACGTATGTATGTCATCCGAGCATGGCTAATAACGAGCTCAGTGGACCAATTGTAGCAGCGGGCTTATATACTCGATTAGCTACATTAAAGACACGTCGATATACCTATCGCTTTTTGTTTGCACCAGAAACGATTGGTGTCATTGCCTTTTTGAGTAAGGAGGGGACACGACTGAAAGAGAAAATGGTGGCAGGTTATGTTGCAACGACATGCGGAGATCGTGGTCATTTGACCTATAAAATGTCCAAACGTGGCGATACTTTGGCTGACCGTGCGGCTATGCATGTTATGCACTTCAGCGAAAAGCAACATCGCGTGATTCCATTTACTGTAGGCGGTAGCGATGAACGTCAGTATTGTTCTCCGGGATATAATTTGCCGGTTGGTTCTATTATGCGTACGCCGTATCAACAATACAAGGAGTACCATACTTCAGGTGATAATCTTGATTTTATTGATGCCGCTAGTTTAGATGATACAATTGAAACTTATTTTGATGTCATGCAAGCCATCGAAATGAACCGAAACTATTATTGTGTTGTGCAATACGGCGAACCCCAAATGGGACGTCGAGGC
>JBDKJN010000072.1:0-6467 GCA_039796595.1 Bacteroidota bacterium | reverse complement strand
ACAACAACTGGCCAGCCGAATCAAAAAAGGGGAAATTCTATGTCGGAATCCTCGGAAGCAATAGTGTTTATAGTGTCATGTTGGAAAAATATGGCGCAAAACCAATTGGAAGTCAGACACTTGAAGTGCTGTCTTTGACTGAAGTCCCCAGTAATCAGCCTCTTCATATTCTATACGTTGACAAGTCAAGAAAAGCTGACTTGCCGCGAATTATGAAAGAATTCAAAGACAAACCCACTCTTATTGTTACCAGTTGGGACGGAGCTTTGGCTCAAGGTGGACAAATCAACTTCAAAATGGACAACGGTTTTCTGCGCTACCAGCTTGACCGTTCGGCAATGGAAAACAGAAAAATAACTCCTGGCTTAAAAATCATTCAATGGGCAGTACAATAAAATATCTGGTTACATGCTTTGCAAGCTTGATCCTTTGGGGTCTTCTTCCGGTTTGGGCTCAGACTCCTGCTATTGCTACGGAGGCGGTTGAACTGTGTCAGGCTAAAAAGTACTCAGAAGCTCTTGTTTCTATCGAAAAAGGGATAGCGGATCCCGAAGCGGCGAAGCATCCATTTACATGGTATGTCAAGGGTTTCATTCACAAAGAAATTTACAAGAATCAAGAGAGTAAACAGCGTGAAAGCCCACAACGCGAATTGGCAGTTGAATGCTTCGAAAAAGCACTTATCCTTGATGCTCGTCGTGAATTCGTGTCTCAAACGCACGTAGCGCTGAAATATCTCGCATCAACTTATTACAACGATGCTATGTTGGCGTCGCAAGAGTTTGATATGACCAATCCAGAAAGCTATCTGGAACTCTTTTATTCGTTCAGAAAACTCATGCGCACCGTTGACCCTGTAACGAATTTGGCACCATACGAAAGAGACCTTGCTAAGAGTGCTGGTCAGCGTTACTTCCAAATTTGGCAATTAAATACGGAGGATAAAACTCCAGCTGCAGCAGCTGCTAAAAAGTACATCGAAGCAATCGGATTGGATAGTCTTGATTGCCACACCTACTATAACCTCGGGGTTGTGTATTACAATCAAGCTGTATTCTTGTATCGCTCGCTAGATGCAAATACTGAAATGGAGGAGTTGATCATGATCCAAACCGAGAGTGTGGATTTGCTCAATAAAGCCATGAATGTTTTCAGCATCGGCGTAAGACACTGTCCTGAAAACGGAGATATCCTAAAAGGACTGCTCTATGTAAACAAAGCCTTCGAAAACGAGAAGAACGTCGAATATTTCAAAACTGAAATCGAACGACTCATCGAAGAAGGCAAAATAAAAAGACCGGAAGATTAACTTCTAAACTGAATTATGCTCCACCCTATTGCGCAAAATACAAACCTTTATTGTTCTTTCCAATCGCTCCTTTTCAAGGGGCTTTTGCTGCTTCTAATGACAGCCTTCATTCAGAATTTGAATGCACAATCCAACGCTTCGTTAGCCACTCAAGCAGCGCAATTGTGTCAAGAAAAAAATCTGGACGATGCAATGGCTAAGGTACAATTGGCCCTGTCGGATGAAACCGAAAAAAACGTTGCATACACGTGGTATGTTTATGGTTTTGTGTGCAAAGAAATTTATAAAACACGTGAGTCAAACACTCGAAATTCTTCACATCGTATGTTGGCCATTGACGCATTTTTGAAGGCAGAAAAAATGCAAAACAACGGTGACGTCAGTACGAGCGCTCCTCTGCGTTATCTCGTAAACACCATGTACAATGACGCGCTCATGAGTACAAGTGAAATCACCTTGGGTAATGAAGCGTCGGCTGATTCACTTTTCGCAGCTTATCGCAGTATAGCTCTTCAATCAATGGCGCAATCAGAAACTGAAATCAAAACAAATGAAGCACAATTCATAAAAGCAAAAGCGCAACAATTCTATGACCTATGGTCAAATCAACCAGAAGAAACTTCGCTTATTAATCGTGCAATCGAATTGTATTCTCAAATGTTAGACCTCAATCCAACCGATTGTATTACCATTTACAATATTGGTGTAGCATATTTCAACCAAGCAATTTTACAAGCCCGTCAAGAAGGTATTGACGCAATGGAAATGACACGCACACAAATAGCGCACACGTACTTCGAAAAAGCTGCTCAAATCTGTCCTGACGACATCATGGTCCAAACAGCCCTGCAAGCCTCGTCAAACGATCAAACAACAGAAAAGACACCTTCGAAAAAGCTCTCACTCAAGAAAAAATAAGTGAAATTCAGACTTACCATATCACGCAAAATCGGAACAGGTTTCGGCCTTTTCATTCTGGCCGTTGGTGTGGTATTCTATTTTACCAATCGCACACTTACTCAGAGTCGTCAGATCAATCAAGAAATCAACGAAGTACTCGCACCAAGTGTCAAAGAACTTGAGCAACTTGAAAACTGGATTGTTCGTGCCCATCAATTGATGAGATCGTGGGCAACCATTCAACGTCGCGAGGATGATGCGGATCATCTTGTCGCAATTGACCTCTGCGAAGTCAAAATCCCAGAACAAGTCGAAAAAATAAAATCGTTTAGTCAATCGTGGACCAAGGAAGAGGAAAAAAAATTACTCGCCAATCTTTCGGATCTGTCTGTGCAATTATTGAGCAGTTACAGTGAAATTCGCGCTGTTCTTCCAACCTTCGATAGTTATGCGGACCCCATGAATTCCATGATTGCCGAAGGATACTTTCTAACCGGAGGTGAACTTGAACACACGCATGACCAACTGGTTAAATCGCTGTGGGCGCTCACGCGAATGCAACGACAAACGATGTCAGAACGAATAGAGAGCATGAACTCTTCTTTCGATACGCTCAATAAGCTATTGGTCAACATCGCGATTATCGTAATTCTCAGTGGTATCATTTTGGCTTATCTTACTTCCCAGTCAATTATTCGACCAGTCAACTCGCTCAAAAGAAAACTACTCAATTTATCGCAAGGCATTTATTCTGTGCATCAAACCAAAGCGGGTAACGACGAAATTGGAGACATGGCCTCCGCCGTTCATTCTCTTATCACCAACTTTGAGCGGACTAAAGAATTTGCAACTGCAGTCGGATCTGGGAATTTCGACATCAACCACGAGCCACTGAGTGAACACGATGAAATGGGTAAGTCGCTCATTCGAATGAAAAATGACTTGGCCTCTTATCGCGACGATATGGAACGTCAGGTAGCTGAACAAACCATAGAGCTCCGTCAACAGAGAGATGCCGTAGAAGCCCAAAATCAGAAAATCACTGAACTCTATGACGACCTTCAATCGAGTATCGATTACGCAAAACGATTACAAGAAACGATTTTGCCGAACAATGATCTGATCCACTCCATGTTCCCTGACAGCTTTGTATTATTCAGACCCAAAGCAACAGTTAGCGGTGACTTCTATTGGTTCAAACAAAAAGGAACTAAAAAAATCTTCGCAGCGGCCGACTGCACTGGCCATGGTGTACCTGGAGCATTTATGAGTTTGGTCGGTCACAACGTACTTAACCAGGCCACCAAAATTTATAGCAGCCCCGCTCAAATTCTCAACAGCGCAAGTCGCCTAGCGGGTGAAGTGATGCGGGCCAATAGTGGTGAGCACTACATGAAAGACGGAATGGATATCGCCCTGTGTGCATACGATGAAGACAACATGGAGCTTGAATTCAGTGGCGCACACAACCCCGTTTACATCATTCGCAACAATGAGGTGATTAAGCTAGATAGTGACCCTTACAGCATTGGTACGTATGTCAATGGTGAAAAAGAATATTCTCACAAAAGCATCAAAGCTGAGAAAGGCGATTGTATATACCTCTTTAGCGATGGCTTCGTTGACCAATTCGGTGGTCCAAAAAACAAAAAATTCATGCGCAAAAACTTCCAACAGATGTTGCTAAGCGTATGTCATCTCCCAATGCCTGAACAAAAATGGCGCATCATCGAAACGCTAGACATGTGGATGGGGGACCAAGAACAAATAGACGACATCCTTGTGATCGGTGTTCGCATCTAGGCTCCGTTCAAATAAAGCAAATTTTATGTCCTGGCAAGAATTCACCTGTGGTTTTTTCCGACCATAGCCGCGTGCATTAGCATCATTCATTATGTAGGATAATGCACATACGCACACCATTTACGTGATGTGAGTGAGAGGGATTTCCGAAAAAATAAGATCGATTCAGTGGCGCAATCAAGCAAAGGCCGAAAGATCCATCACGTAAGTGTCAACTGGGTTAACACACAACACAGGAATCTGAGCCTCATTGGTGATGAGCTGTTGCTCATAGCTACTGCTGAACACGCTCATCAAACTGTTGTCATAGAAATTCATAATGCAAATAAGATCAGCATCGACGCTCGCGCTGTATTTGAGCAAGTCCTTCACGAATCCATCACTCTTGCGGTCCGTGATTTCAACCTGATATTTAATACCACGCTCATTCAAATACTGTTCTGCGAAAAGTATATTACGCTCCAACTGATTTTTTAAGAACTCATCCGTTTCACCAGGTGATATCAAGTGCACCTGACTGCCGAAATATTTTGCCATATCAGCAACTAAACTCAGTTTTTGTTTCGTTTCCTTGTGCAAGTCCAAAGGCACAATCAAATTATTATAACCATTTGGTCGAATAGTGCGCTCTTGAACCACGATGAATGGCACAGAACTTTCCGTCACAATCTTGAGTGCCCGGCTACCCGTTAAAAACTGCATACCACGAACACCGTGGGTACCCATGATAATCAGACTTGCACCTTGTTCGCTCGCTACTTTGTCGATGTCTTCGAAAATGCTGCCGATGCGCACCATCGTTTCGATTTCAATTTTCGACTCACTGGAAATACGCTCCTGAAGTGCATTCAACTTCATGCGCGCTTCCGCGATCTGCTTTTTATTGTCAATTACATGAAGAATAAGAATACCTGCATCAATGGTTCCTGCCACAAGTAGGGCATGCTCAATGGCAGTATCACTAACTTTGGTAAAATCAGTTGGGACTAGGATTCGTTTTTCTTTATTCATGTGGCTTTTGATCTTTATTCAGTTTGCGAATCTAATGTTGTGCAGGGTATTTATCCAATGATTGAGCGAAAAAATGCCTTGTAAATGCCAAAATACACCCGTTCGTTTCATCCAATAGCACTTGAAATGGAGGTGATGGCTTGCTTACTCAACCTCAAATAAAGAAAAGTTTAATTGCGCTTATCTAGGCCCCACCCCAATTTGTGGCGAATCGTATTAAAGAAATTTTGCCCTTCCAATTGTACCAACCCCAATTCAAACGGTGATTTGGTAAGTTCAACCATGGCGCCGCATGGAATTACAAACGAGCGGCTATCAAGAGTTAATAAACATTCGTTGCTACGACCCTCAGCGCGCAATACAACTTTGTTGCTATTGCTGATAACAAATGGGCGAACATTCAAATTATGTGGAGCGATTGGCGTCAATAAGATGTTGTTACTGTCGGGCATAGCAATGGGGCCACCACAACTCAACGAATACGCAGTACTTCCTGTTGGTGTGGCAACAATCAACCCATCTGCCCAATAGGTGCACATGAATCGGTCATTGACGTAGGACTGAATGGTCATCATATTGCTTCTGTCCTTATTCACCAGGGCTACTTCATTGAGTGCATATGGAAAATCATCGAGTTCTTGATCAGTTACTTTGACTGCAATTAATGTGCGGTAATCTATTGAAAAACGTTCATTGATCAGCGCTTCAAGCGACTCGTCAATTTCTCTGATGTCCACATGCGATAAGAAACCCAGTCGACCAGTATTGATACCTAAAACAGGAATCTTGGAATCACGAATAATTTCTGCCGTGGCTAACAAAGTGCCGTCACCACCAATGCTCAGTAAAAAGGAAACGTCGCGCAACTCTTTATGCGTTTCAAAGATTTCGATATTGGCCGGCAATGCCACTTGCGTAACCACAAATGAGTGAAACTCTCTGTACATGGTTAGACTAATGCCTCGACGAACAAGCGCTTCGATCAACTGAGAGACCGATGTTGCATGTTCGGGTTCAAATTTTTTACCGAAAATGGCGAATTTCAAAATCCTAAAGAATTGCGGTTTTAATTCGTATGCAAGATAACGCATGGCCGCAGATCAGCCCAAAAAAAGACAATTCAGCTCGATTAAATGTTCAGAAAACGCATTAACTCATCGTAGCGACGCTGCAGGTCCTCACTGTATTCGCGCTCCATATACGAAGCCTTAACATGGTAACTGAAACGTTCTAAACTCTGAATAATCGGATTGAGATCTGACAAGTTTACTTTGATGTGTAACTCTATTTTCCCTCCTTCGCCAGGTGCGATGGAAGTACTAAGAATTTTGCCGTCATTTTCTTCAACGATGCGCGCAATTTGCTGCAACGTATAATCCTGCGACCACATTTCAAGTACAATAATCCCGCCCTTCTGAGTGCCACCCTGCATCTCATTTAGCTT
>JBDKJN010000071.1:0-2858 GCA_039796595.1 Bacteroidota bacterium | reverse complement strand
TATCCACTTTTTCCAAGGTAAGATTCTCATAGAAATCAGCACCGCATTGCAACATCGGAGCGGTTCCACATGAGCCAAGACACTCTACCGTTTTCAAGGTAAACATTCCATCTGCTGTAGTTTCACCGGCGTGTATACCCAAACGCTTCTCAATATGACGAACAACGTCTTCAGCACCCAACAACCAGCATGAACTTGTGCGACAAACTTCAAGTACACACTTACCCACTGGCTTTAGATTAAACATGCTGTAAAAAGAAGCTACTTCATAAGCCTCGATCGATTGGATGCCTAATAATGACGCCACATAGTCCATGGTTTCCGGACTCAACCAACCATCGAATTCCGCTTGCGCCAAGTGCAACAATGGGATTAGCGCACTTTTTTCTTTGCCCTTAGGATAGCGGGCGATAATGCGTTGTGCCGTTTTAAGGGCTTCTTCGTTAAATGCTATTTGACTCATTTTTGCAGTACTAAATCATTTCTATTAAGCGTCCAATTCACCAGCTATCACGTTCATGCTACTCATCGTTAGGATCGCATCGCTGAGCATTGCTCCTTTGATCATTTCAGGATAGGCCTGATAATAGATAAAACATGGACGACGCATGTGTAGACGGTATGGAGTGCGGCCACCATCTGAGATCAGATAAAATCCGAGCTCACCATTGCCGCCCTCAACACAATGATATACTTCTCCTTTTGGAACATCCGTTTCACCCATCACTATTTTGAAATGGTAAATGAGCGCTTCCATTTTTGAATAGACATCCTCTTTTGCAGGAAGGAAAAACTCAGGAACATCGGCATGTATTGGACCATCTGGAAGATTTTTGATCGCCTGTTGTATGATCTTCATGCTCTCCCACATCTCTGCCATACGAACCATAAAACGGTCGTATGTATCTCCTGATGTACCCACTGGCACATTAAAATCGAAATCCTGATAACTTGAATACGGATTCATTACGCGTACGTCGTAATCGACTCCTGCTGCGCGCAAATTTGGTCCCGTAAAACTATAGGCCAAAGCCATTTCCGCAGATATCGGTCCACAGTTAACCGTGCGATCCATAAAAATTCGATTGCGTTCTACGAGTGATTGAAACTCGGAAAGGGCCTTAGGGAACTCCACCATAAATGCATTGAGTTTTGCCCAAGCCTTTTCATTGAAATCGCGATCCATACCACCAATACGGCCAATGTTAGTGGTCAATCGAGCACCACAAATTTCTTCGAAGATTTCGTAAATCTTTTCGCGCCATTGGAACAAATACAAGAAACCTGTCATGGCACCTGTGTCAACCGCGATCACTGTATCACATACAATGTGGTCAGCGATACGTGACAACTCCATAATGATCACACGCAAATATTGCGCTCTTTTCGGCACTTCGCATCCGATCAAACGCTCCACTGTCATATGCCAACCCATGTTATTGATCGGTGATGAACAGTAATTGAGGCGATCAGTGATTGGTGTGATCTGATTGTATGGACGTCTTTCCGAAAGTTTTTCGAAAGCACGATGAATATATCCAATCGTCGGTTTTGCATCCACTATAATTTCACCGTCCATGGTGAGAACGTTTTGGAAGATGCCATGGGTAGCTGGATGCGTAGGCCCTAAGTTAAGAATCGAATAATCCTTCTGCTCAACGGTCTCTACCGCAACACCCAAACCTTTTTCTGCTTTTGTAATTGTGCTCATAGCTTATCGATCAACGTCCGAAATACAAATCATTTTTATCATCACGTGAGCCATCCTCAAGGGCGTATTGTTTGCGCATGGGATGGTAATCCATTTCATCCATGTTGAGAATGCGGCGCAAATCCGGATGACCTTTGAAACGGAATCCGTAAAAATCAAATGCCTCGCGCTCCATCCAATTTGCACCAGCCCACAGTTCAGTGGCTGTTGGCAATTCGATGTCCTTTTCCGACATGAATGTTTTAATGCGGATGCGTTCGTTGGTGTGCAAATTGTGCAACTGGTACATCATCATAAATTCGGCATCACCGGCATCTGGAAAATGTGCACCACACATCGTTGTAAGAAAGGCAAACTTTGTTGAAGCATCATCTTTGAGCAACTGCAAACATTCGAGGATGCGTTGTTTCTCGACAACGAATACTGGAAAATCATAATCGATTTGTGAGCGCAATAATGCAGCTCCAAGATGCTCTGCTAACAAAGCCTGAACTTTATCATGAAGTGCGATTGCCTTGTCGCCTGCACTGATATGTTGTGAATGGTGCATACTCTAAATGCTTTAAGTTGGAATTATGCGATACCGTATTTGGCCAAACGATCTTTGTATCGATCGCTCGTGCGGTAATTGATTGGCTCATTTTTGGCTAGCTCCTGAATCATCAGGATACCATCCAAAACCTGCTCTGGACGAGGCGGGCAACCAGGAATGTAAACATCAACCGGTATCACACGGTCAATTCCCTGCAGCACGCTGTAGGTATCAAAAATACCACCGCTACTCGCGCAAGCACCCATGCACAATACCCATTTCGGCTCAGCCATTTGTTCATAGACCTGACGTAGAATGGGTCCCATTTTTTTGCTAATCGTTCCCATCACCATCAGCAAATCCGCTTGGCGCGGCGAAAAACTCAAACGCTCCGAACCGAAGCGAGATAAGTCATAATGTGAAGCCATGGTGGCCATGAACTCGATACCGCAACACGATGTAGCGAATGGCAATGGCCAAAGCGAATTGGCACGTGCAAGTCCGATGACCTTATCAAGGCGTGTAAGCATAAAGCCTTCGCCTTCGAAGCCCTCGGGTTTGTTATCTGGATGAATGGTTACCGATGTAGCCATGATGTGATTTTATATAATAATA
>JBDKJN010000070.1:0-3758 GCA_039796595.1 Bacteroidota bacterium | reverse complement strand
ATTTTTACCGATGTCGCGCTTTTCGAATTCACGACGTGGGAATTCGTACCGTGTCTCGACCTTACCATTGTTATATGCCAGGTCTTGCAAATGACACTCACCGGCCTGATCACATACCGGGCAATCCAAAGGGTGATTGAGCAATAAGAACTCAACCACACCGGCACGCGCTTCCAATAAGTCCGGTGATGTGATGTTTTGAACTTCCATTCCATCCATCACAGTGGTGCGACAGCTCGCCACTGGTTTAGGCATTGGACGTGGATCTTTTTCAGAACCTTTTGTCACCTTTACAATGCAAGTGCGGCAGTATCCTCCACTCGTTTTGAGCTTACTGTAATAGCACATGGCAGGTGGAACGATCTCGCCCCCGATCATGCGTGCTGCGTTCAATATGGTGGTCCCATCTGGAACGTCTATGGTAATACCGTCAATTGTGACTTTTGCCATTGTTGTTATAAATATCGTTTACTCTGCTGTCTTTTTGTTGCTGTCTTTTTTCTTTATTGGTGCATTGAAACCAAACATCCCCATGCGCTGTGCAAAGAAAAAGTGTTGTGAAGCCCTGTCCGTAACGTCTCCGTCTCGTGTCAAAATATCGGGCATATGAATAAAGCCTGTTTTGTAATCAAATCGGATGAAGAAATATTTCCAAAACAAAAATTCAATTCCAGCTTTTGCACTCAAACCATAACCAGAGAGGTGAAACTCGTCATGACGTGGAAACTTCATCAAGGTGACATTGGTTTTGGGCAACATTGCACCCAAACCAGCACCGCTGTATCCATTGATCGCAAACTTTTTATATGAGAAGAGTGGCTGAAAATATTCAGCTTCCACATTGATGTAGTTCAGTCCATCGGTATGTTCATAGATCAAGAAGGAAGGGTCTAATTGAATTGAATTGCCTTCTATGAGATAGTTGTAACTGGAGTCGTTGATGTTGCCACTGAATTCCACTGTCTGATAGGCTTGCATGACATATTTCATGTGATCAACTCCAAATGATAAGGTCCAATGATCATTTAGAAAATACCCGAATCGAAAATTAGTTTGGGGAATGGTAACGGTTGTGGGGCCAAAATAAACTTCAGCCTTAAAAGGTGTTTGACGGTCTTTTGCTCGCACATCATTCAAAGTAAAATCATACCCCTCGCCAGTAAATCGAATGTCGCTGGTGGTATAGGATGCACGATTCCAGCCCCAGCCGCCATAGAAGTCTGACTTGCGCGGAACTTCAGGCAACCAACTTACTTGCGCATTTAGTTCAAGCGCAGAAAGAATTAGAATAATATGCAAATAGAGTGCTTTCAATTATGCCTCAGCGAGTTGATTGAGTCGATAATAGTGTTTTACATCTTTGATGTTTTGTGGGCGAGTGACGTATTCCATAAACTCATCTTTGAAATGACGTATCGCTGAAGCCACGGGCCAAGCGGCGGCATCGCCAAGTGGACAAATGGTTTTACCTTCAATTTTACCTTGAATATCCCACAACAGATCGACGTCTGCTGGCGTGCCATGTCCCTCAACAATGTTGTGCAAAATCTTCTCCATCCAACCCGTTCCTTCGCGGCATGGAGAACATTGGCCACAACTTTCGTGATGATAAAAGCGAGAGAAGTTCCAAAGATTTTTCACGATGCTGGTGTCTTCGTCCATAACAATAAAACCTCCGGAGCCCAGCATTGTACCCGTTGCAAAGCCACCGTCGCTCAGACTCTCGTATGTCATCAAACGTGGCTCACCCGCGGCTGTTTTTAAAATCAAATGTGCTGGCAAAATAGGAACAGAGGATCCGCCTGCTACAACAGCCTTCAGTTGTTTACCGTTGCGGATACCGCCGCAATATTGATCGCTGTATATGAATTCTTCCACAGGCACTCCGAGTTCGATTTCGTAAACACCCGGTTTGTTGATGTGTCCACTTGCTGAAATCAATTTGGTTCCAGTGCTTTTTCCAACGCCAATTTTTGCGTATTCAGCACCGGACATTTGAATGATCGGCACTACGGCTGCAATGGTTTCTACATTATTCACTACCGTTGGACAACCGTATAAACCTGCGATGGCAGGGAAAGGCGGTTTGATTCGTGGGTTACCACGTTTGCCTTCCAATGACTCTAACAATGCAGTTTCTTCACCACAGATATACGCACCTGCACCTACCTGAACATAACAGTCATGATCAAACCCTGAGTTCAGAATGTTCTTGCCCAAAAGACCGGCCTCATATGCTTCGGCTATTGCTGCTTCAAGGATGTTGGCAACATAGAAATATTCACCACGGATGTAGATATAAGAGCTGCGTGCACCTAGAGCGAAACTACTTGCGATCATGCCCTCAATCAATGCATGTGGTATACGTTCCATCAAATAGCGGTCTTTGAAAGTACCCGGTTCACTTTCGTCCGCATTACAAACCAAATACCGCGCAACGCCTTCTGGCTTTGCTAAGAAGCTCCACTTCATACCCGTTGGGAATCCAGCACCTCCTCGTCCGCGAAGACCACTGGCCTTAACTTCCTCCACGATTTGTTCTGGAGTCATGGTTTTGAGTGCTTTTTCGAGAGCACTGTATCCACCATGTTTGCGGTAAACGTCCAGATGACGTATGCCTTCTACATGATCGTTGGCCAAGAGCAGTTTTTTACTCATATATTTTGGTTTGATGGTGCTATGTAAACAAACCAACTGCATGTGGTTGTTCATACAGGCAGGTCCTATTTTTCACAGCGGTGCGAATTTATTCTAAAAACCACTACAAAAAATTGCAAGTTTCGATTTTTTATTGTGGCAACTTTCTACCCTTAATCTTACGCAAAGGTGAAGTTTCTAAGGGGCATCATCAAGGCAAGAGCAACCTTTGGAAATTTACTCATTTTGTTGTGGAAAAATTAAGCTTCATGAAGGCCTGCTTTTTCATGACGAAATAGGCTTGGCAATTGGTTTTCTGTATATTCGCTTTATTAAGACTTGTATATGACCATTCGTAATCTGATTTTATCACACAAGAGCGAAGTGTACACTGCTTTGATTATCAGTGTGTTTTCGGTATTGTTTAGTTTGCCTTGTTGTGCACAAACCACTATCAAAGGGAAAGTCGTCGACAATGCCACATCTGAGGCTTTGATAGGGGCCACAGTAATGGTTGTGGGAACAGACCAGGGTACTGGTGTCAATTTTGATGGTGAATTCGCGCTACAAGTCGCGCAATTGCCAGTTGATTTGCTCGTCAGAGCGTTGGGTTATGATAGTTCTCTTGTTAAAGTCAATTCTGCAAAGGAAATCATCATGGTGCGTATGATCACCGCGCCAATTGAGACGGGCACTGTTCAGGTTTATGGAAGCCGTATTACAGAAAAACAAAAGCAAAATCCCCTGACAGTCGAAACCATGGACGGCATTGCAATAAAGGAGGCTTCGTCGGGTAATTTCTACGAAAGTTTGGGCAATCTAAAGGGGGTGGACATGACCTCTGCCAGTCTTGGTTTTCGGGTTATCAATACCCGCGGATTCAACAGCACTAGCCCGGTCAGGACGCTCCAATTGATAGATGGCGTTGATAACCAAAGCCCAGGTTTGAATTTTTCTTTAGGTAACTTCTTGGGTGCGTGTGATTTAGATGTTAAAAAAGTTGAAATAGTTCAGGGGGCATCAAGCGCATTTTTTGGGCCAGGAGCTTTTAATGGGGTGATCAATATGGAGACCAAAGATCCTTGGAATTTTCCGGGATTCTCTGCTCAGTTGCGTGTGGG
>JBDKJN010000069.1:0-2792 GCA_039796595.1 Bacteroidota bacterium | reverse complement strand
TCGGATGAACTGCCGCGGATAAACAATCCGCCGCTATTTTCTTGATTGGAGGAGATTCCGGGAAGGATTTGTGCAGATCTGTATACGTCGCTTTCACCGAGTCCATTGGAGGAAACCAGTTCATTTGGGTTAAAAACCAAATTTGTGTTGTCCTCATCGGTTTTAAAAACTTCGTTGCTTCCGGCTGTAATGAGAACAGCAGGCAAGTACAATCTTTTCGACTCCAGACCGATTTTCGCATTAGGTTTTTGACGTAAAAGATGATGCAGAAGAATCGTTTTAGATTCATAGCCTACTGATGTAAAAACGATACTGTCTTCCGGATGAGACATGCTAAAACTGATGTTAAAGTCACCGTTGGCATTGGCAGTAAAAGCTTGTTTAGAGGAGTTATTGATAATACCAGCGAAGGGCAAGGTTTCACGCGTTTCATTATCGTAAACAGTTCCACTAACTACAATTGTTTCAAGGATATCATGATAAGAAACCTTGGGGTCGGGGATTTCTTCTTGTTGTTTAGCGATAATACAGGTGGAGTTGATCCACTGTTGCCGATAACCGCTGCGAGCTAATATTGCTGTCAAGGCTTTATCCAGCGAAACTTGTTCACCTTTTGCCGTAATCAGGATTTTGGCCAGGGCAAAGTTGTCATAGGCAAAGTCTACTTCTGTTTGAGAATGAAACTCACGGAGTACATCGGATAGCGGCGTTTTTTTGAAGTCATAGGTCACTGTTTGCGATTGTGCAAAACCGCTAACACACCAGCCAAGCAATAAGCAACATATGCCAAAGATGAACTTCATTGAGGGTAAAAATAGCGAAATGGAGCATTCTATGACGTCTTAATTTGACCTTCAGTTGGAGTTATTTTAGATTCACACTGTTTTGCAACTAAACTTATGTTTTTGCGTAAAGTTAAAGATAGCTTGGTTGAATGCAATGATTCGTTGTTAGGAGGAGTCTATGCATTACCCCAATCATTATTAACTTCGCAAAAAAGAAAATCGCCCTTCCGCATGAATTCGAATCTTAAAATTTACAATAGCTATACACGAGAAAAAGAAACGTTTGTCCCACAAATCGAGGGCCATGTAGGTCTATATGTTTGCGGTCCAACGGTATACAGCGATGTACACTTGGGCAATGTGCGAACGTTTACCACCTTTGATATGGTGTGTCGTTATCTGCGTTTTTTGGGTTATAAGGTTCGGTATGTCCGCAACATTACCGATGTTGGACATCTTGTTGGAGATGGAGATGAAGGAGAGGATAAAATCGCGAAGAAAGCAAAATTGGAGAATCTCGAGCCGATGGAAATCGTGCAGAAATACACCAATGGATTTCACGATGTTATGCGAATTTTTAATTTGCTCAACCCTTCCATTGAACCAACTGCAACAGGACATATTGTCGAACAGATTGAAATGATCGAAGATATCATTGCTAATGGGTTTGCATACGAAAGCAATGGCAGTGTGTATTTTGATGTCCGTAAATTCAGCGAAAAATATCCATACGGTAAACTGTCTGGAAGAGTGATTGACGATTTGATGGCGAATACGCGCGATTTGGATGGTCAGGATGAGAAGCGCGATAGCTTGGATTTTGCATTATGGAAAAAGGCTGAACCTCAACATTTGATGCAATGGAATAGCCCATGGGGAAAGGGATTTCCAGGTTGGCATTTGGAGTGCTCTGTCATGAGTACCAAATACCTGGGCAAGACGTTTGACATACATGGCGGCGGCATGGATTTGAAATTTCCACACCACGAATGCGAAATTGCGCAAAATATTGGTGCCACAGGGGAAGCGCCTGTGAGATATTGGATGCATGGAAATATGCTTACGGTAAATGGCCGCAAAATGGCGAAGAGCGAGGGCAATGGTTTCACACCAGAGGAATTGATTACCGGCAATCACAAACTTTTAGACAAAGGGTATAGTCCGATGACGGTGCGTTTTTTCTTTATGACAGGACACTACACCAGCACGATCGATTTTAGCAACGAGGCATTGCAAGCTGCAGAAAAGGGGTATCGCCGAATGATGGCTGCTCGCAAATTATTGGATGGGTTAAAACCATCAGCAAATAGTGACTTTAATGTTCAGCAATTGGCCGAGAATTGTGCCGAAGCCATGAATGACGATTTTAATACACCAATAGCTATTGCTCATTTATTTGATGCAGTGAAGGCCATCAACTCCGCCAATGATGGCAAGATGGGGCTGACCTCTGGTGATATTGATCAGCTGAAAAATATCTTCGATAGTTATTGTTTGGAGGTGATGGGTCTCAAATGGGAGGAAGAACAAAATAACGATCAATTGTCCGATGGATTAATGCAGGTCATTCTTGATTTACGTGCATCAGCTAAAGGCAATAAGGATTACTCGACTTCGGATAAAATCCGTGATGCTTTGGCTGCGATGCAAATTGAAATTAAAGACACCAAAGACGGCGCAACTTGGGAGGTGAAGAGCAATTAATCATCGTTTTGTAGAGCGGGCGCTTTGCGCATACCTTTGCTGAATTCATTAGCAACGTATGAAAGCAAAACAAATCATTGCCATCGTATTGGTGGTCCTTATGCTTGGGGGAGGACTCTATACCACCTTCTTCATGGGTGAGGAGAAACCGACCAAGCCTACAATAACCCCAAACCCACCGGTTACGAAGCAAGAAGTGCAGGCTCCCATTTTCGATGGCGATTCGGCATTTGCAAAAGTTGCTACTCAGGTTAAATTCGGTCCTCGTGTTCCCAATTCATCGGGCCATGATGCCTGCGGGGC
>JBDKJN010000068.1:0-3093 GCA_039796595.1 Bacteroidota bacterium | reverse complement strand
TTGTGTTTGCGCCAGATGGATGCATTTCTGTCGGTGTTATGAACGCGTCAGGTTCGTAAAAACGAGCTTTTTTGGATTTCATATATATTGACAATTGGATAGGGAGCTGCCACGACAGCGAGATCGCCCAAACTGGACGCCTTTACGAGAAGCTCAAGAAAATGCACGAGCAGCTTGGGATGGTCGTCGTTGCTGATAATGCTTTTCCCAAACCTGGCCAATGTCCCGGTATGAGTCTCTTTTGTTCAATCTTCTTTACTCTAACCTATCCCTAAATTCAGGTTTAGTTCGTGCAAGCAAATAAAATGAGAGCGGTCCTTAGAATGCGACACAGCTGAGGTATGTAATCCAGCTTACAGCGCTCGTCAGGCAGCAGAGTGGGGAATGCGTCAGCTTCAAGGTGCTTTTCCAAGGTGAAAGAGCGATTTCCGTTTGAAGAAAGGGGGCACCGACGTTTTGTGATGAGGATGATCACCGGCCTGAGCAATTACCGAGCAAGAACGATTGGCATCGCCCAATTTTTGACCGTGAACATGCCCCAGTTAAAGATGCAAGCAGATTGCGTATTTTCTTAACTAGCTCAATCAAAAAGCATAACTTTTTATAGATCGTTTTTAGAAAATTGACATTTGTTGGTGGATTAAATCTGTGCGCCGGAGTCTGAGCCCTGCACTGATCTCGGGTCTAGGAACAAACTGATCCACCCTGTGACCACTGGTCTGGAACAAATATTTGTTCTGTACCGGTTTGTTCTGTACCCAGCGCAATTTCAGGATACACCCAATCTCACTCCAACCACGCCGATCAAGATCAAACCGACACTTGATTGCTCACAGACGCGCTTCATTACAATATCCGAGACGAACTTTGTTTCCACAATAACAGAGGTTTGGAGTAATAGTCTCAGGCACCAACGTTTATCTCCTGAAAATGTGAAAATTCCCATTCATGTGTTTTGTTCCAGAACACAGAATACAGACCCGGTCAAGACTTCGGACATTCTTTCAATCGCCCGTCTTCTCAAAACTAACACAATTTCTAGAGATAACGAACCCGCAGAGTCATTGGTTAAAGCAGAAATCGAGCATTTTATGCAGTTCCCATCTGATGTCGCTGTCGAACCAGAGCAGCTATGCAAGTGGTGGGGTCTGAAAAAGCAGGTTGAAAAAATGCCATCTTTATCGCACACTGCGTTGGCTCTTCTAGCTAACAAAACATCAAGTGGTTTAGAATGCGATTTGGGGGAATGAAAATGATGTTATCGCTCCAGAGCGATCATCTCTTCTTGCTGGTCTGGTTGAAATTAATATGTTTTTGAAACTGCATAAGCAGCTCATACCTACAGCCATAAGCGAAGTCTATTAAGCTCGATTCAAAATGGAAGAAACATATTCCTGCTCGCCCAGCACGCTGGTAATTTTGAAGCGCTGGAATCCGAAGATGATGGCCTGGACCTTTATTGATTCATTTGACAACAAACAGAAAATACACTTTCCTTGTGATTTAAGAAGCATTTCAATATATTGAGGTAGAGGACAAGTAATACCTATTCAAGTCTCTTTAGAGGTTTAAGGAGTATGACAGTTAATTGTAGTTGTTATTAATGCTGTTAGAATTTTGACAGTAAACTATAGTTGTTTACCAGAATATTTGGAAAACTGGTACTTAATTAGTGTTTGTTCAGAAATGACTAGAAGTCTGAAATTAACTAGAGTTAACAAAGGCAGTTGTCCAATGTTTGAAATTTATTACCGTGACCTGGTTGCAACGATGTTTTTCTGAAACTGCCTGCCAATTTATTCATGCTGGTGATGTCATCTTCATTGTTGATTGGATTGCTAGAGTGACTCGGATGCTCAAATATGATTCGACAGGCAAATCTTACATCTGCTGTATAAATATGAGTCCAAAACTGACATAGGCACAGTGTTTATTGCATCAACAGAAGAGACGTGGCGTAGAAAGTCCTTCCCGCTTAGTGATCGCGAACAAATGAAATGGCAAACATCTGATTCTGTCTAGGAGTTGCGATGATGGATGCCAATCAAGGCATGGTTGCACATTTGCGCATGCATTCGATCAACATCGCAATCGATCATATTCGCATTGTGATCAGGGCACATTCAGAATGATTCATTTGCAAATGCCAACGTCAAGGCTGTAAATGCTCTTTCGTACCTTCGACGCGGGGGGCGACTATAGGTCTGTTAAATAACAATTTTTGACCAGGGGGCGTTATTTAACGTTAAACAACGCCGTTAAATAACGGTTTTTTAACGTTACGGACTTCTCCTTTGAAGTGTTAGTTGGGACTTGGGAGGCCGCATGGAAGGAGGGAGAAGATTCAGCAATGGTGAAACGAAAATCTGCCGTGTGGAGCGGTTTCTCTGAGCCTTCAGATGGCCCTGGCAAAGTGTCGAGGAAGCTTGCAATGCCTCAGTGACAGCCAACCTGACTCGGTGACAATCACATCAGCGGGCATGTCCAGCAGCTCAAAGATCTATTGGAATGTTCAGGGCTAATAGTCTATCATTGGAATCATTGCCAGCAACTTCTTTAGATCGAACTAACCCAAGCACTGGGCTCACACAGATATCCACGGCTACTGCAAACGCAAGCTCAGTTACAAAATCAAATATGAACATTGTCCCATTTTTGGACAGAATGGATCTCCATGAAAAACAAAAGATCGATCATGTATTGGCGAAAGCCATTCATCGCAACGCGCTTCCTTCTACAGTATTTCAAGTTATTGAATGGCACGAATTTTTTGAAGCCCTTCGTCCGACGTACATACTTCCTGGTGCGGAAGCCATTGGGGGCCCAATGATGGACAAAGAGTATAGCATCATGATGTCGCATTGCTTTACCAGAATACGATCATGGCCGTTGTTTGTATCACAATCGATAGGGCCACATTGATCACGTGCAAAGGAGTGGCAAACATCATGGCAGGAAGGTTCATATCGTTTTTTATGGAGCATATGAAATTGCAGCTATTGGGAGAAACTTCGGAGATCTTATACATTAAGGTCGATTTTGTCGTTACTAATGGATCAGGTGTTCATAGAATTCAGGTTATTGACGTCTGGC
>JBDKJN010000067.1:0-4082 GCA_039796595.1 Bacteroidota bacterium | reverse complement strand
GCCTGCGGATTTTTTTGTCATGTTCCTTGTTCAAGGGGTCAAGCAGAATGAACTGAAATTTGAAAGACGTGTATTCAAATTTAATCGATGAAACTTTGAGGTTATGAGATCCCGGCTGAATCAATTCATTTAATGGGCCCAAGCCTTCGGTGATCGCCTTCTCCAGTTCAAATACAGGCACCACATCTTGTGTTTGCAGCTCAAAATCCACATAGCTTTTCTTCAATTCGCGACGCGTGAAATTGATGATTTCGCTCGAAAAAACGATGTTGTTCGGAATATAGATGATGTCATCATCGTCATTGAGCAAGTGAACATTGGTCAAGGTAATGTCCAGGATCTTGCCTTTATGGTCATCGATTTTAACGCTATCACCAATATTGACGAGTTTGGTGAATGTGATATACATACCGTTGATCAGATTGGAGATGTAATCTTTGGTCATCAAAACGATGGCGGCCGCAATCAAACTCAGTGAGGTAATTGCCTCTTTGAGACTAACGTCAAAGAGCGACAATAAAGTCACCATGAATGACAACGCGTAGATGATCTTGGTCAGATGCGCCATGCCGGCCGTGAAATTGTCTCGCTTCAGCCCTCCCTGTGGTTTGTAGAAAGCGATGATGATCAGACGGCAGGCTTCAACCAATAGCAAAGCAACAATAGCATTGATCAAGGTCTTCGTGAAACTTTCTGGCAACCCAATATATTCGAACGGCGCAGCCAGGCTACCTTTAAAGAGGGGGACGATAGTCGCCAGGCCTGCACAGGCTATACTCGTTATGATGGGTTTAATTTTCATGCTTCAATTAGTTGCCACACACCGATGATCGTATTAATCGTAATACCCTAAAATCTCTAATACGTCTTTGGGCTTTTGTTCGTTCGACCACAATTTATATTTGAGTTTACCTTTTGGATCTTTGTCAATCAATACATGTTTGGGTTGTGGAATCAGGCAATGGTGAATTCCTCCAAATCCCCCAAGCGTATCCTGATATGCACCAGTATTAAAGAATCCGATGTATTGATCTTGATCGGGATAATATTTGGGCATATAGATCGCGTTGGTGTGCTGCTCAGAATTGTAGTAATCATCGCTGTCGCATGTCAATCCACCCAGGAACACACGCTCGTAGTTCTCTTTCCAATTGTTGATAGGCAATAACAAGAAGCGCTTGCTAATGGCCCAACTATCGGGCAAAGTGGTCATGAACGAGCTGTCGATCATATTCCATTTTTCGCGATCATTTTGTTCTTTCTGGTAAATGATCTTGTATACAGCAGCGCCACTTTCGCCAACTGTAAATGAACCAAATTCGGTATAAATGTGTGGCACTGGAACGCCGGCCTCTTCGCACGAAGCTTTGATTTGGCGAAGAATCTCGGTTACCATGTATTGGTAATCAAAATTATACGCCAACGAGTTTTTAATCGGGAATCCACCGCCGATGTTCAAACAATCAACGGTAGGACATATTTCTCTTAATTCGCAGTACACCTTAAGGCATTTCAATAGCTCATTCCAGTAATAGGATGTATCCTTGATTCCGCTATTGATGAAGAAATGCAACATCTTCAATTTAAGGCGTGGATCGTCGTGAATCGACTTTTTATAGAAGCGAACGATGTCTTTGTATCCGATGCCGAGGCGTGAGGTATAGAATTCGAATTTCGGTTCTTCTTCGCTGGCTATGCGGATACCGACATTCATCGGCTCCTGAATCAACTCCTGGAAGGTTGCGAATTCATATTTGTTGTCGATAATCGGAATAATGTCCTTGTAACCATCGGCATGTAGAGCGATGATTTTAGTCACGTATTCCTCTTTTTTAAAACCGTTGCAAATGATGCGTTGGTTCTTGTTGAGTTTGCCCAAAGTGCCTAGTCTACGGATCAAGTCGATGTCGTAGGCTGAGCTGGTTTCCAGGTGCACCTTGCTTTCCAGCACACGCTCAAGCACGTATCTGAAATGTGAACTTTTGGTGCAATAACAATAGTGGTATTCTCCTTCGTAGCCTACCTCTTCTTTGGCCTGGTGAAACCAGCGGCGCGCCGACGCAATGTTTTCCGTGATTTTCGGTAAGTAAGTGAATTTGAGCGGTGAGCCGTAACGTTCGATCAAATCCAGCAATGGCACATCATGCCAGTGCAATTGGTCGTTTTCAAGTCGGAATTCGGGTTGCGGCCAGTCAAAGGTTTGTTCTACAAGGTCAATGTATTTGGTTTTCATTCTGCGTTATAAAGCAAAGGTATTGTTAATCGTATGGAGTGGAATGGGTTAGGTGTGTTGGATGACGCTAACGATCAGATACGAATTACAATATGTTGCCAAACAAAATGAGTGTTTTTCATCCCTCTTGAGCCAGGTGCAAATGGATTGTGATTTGCTTTTGCAAGTTTATTACCTGCAGCGGTTCACAGCAATACTTTTTTTGAGTTTTTTTGGTGATTTTGAGCCTGTTTTTTCTGGTCAATTGGACATTAAAGCCAGCGCTTCCTTCTAAAATAGATCAGCATCCCGATCACCATAAGGCCCATCCCGGCTAACACATAGTAATATCCATAGGCCATGTGCAGTTCGGGGATATTGTCGAAGTTCATGCCGTACACCCCAACGACAAAGGTAAGCGGGACAAAAATCGTTGTGATGATGGTGAGCACCTTCATGACCTGGTTCATCTTGATGCTCAGATTGCTGTGGTACAAATCCAGAAGATTCACGATCATTTCGCGATACATCGCAAGGTTTTCGGATTCATAGATGATGTGATCGTAGAGGTCGTGGTAATATTTCTGAATATCGTCGTCCATCTCTCTGGCCACGGTGCTGATGGCTTCTTTGAGCGGATCAATTCCTCTTTTGATGTCGATGACTTCTTTGCGCAGAGAAAGAATACGATGTAAGGTGTCTTCGGATGGACGGTTAAGAATGGTTGTTTCTAACTTTTCGATTTGAGCGAGAATAGTTTCGTTGGTGGCGATATAGTTGTCCACGACGGTATCAAGAATCAGATAGGCGAGGTAAAATCCATCCTTCCCACGCACCTTGCCTTTGGCGGTGATGATGCGTTCGCGGATAGGATCAAAATGATCGCCGGGTTTCTCTTGAAACATGATCAAATATTTTTCGCTAACGACCAGCGAAAGTTGTTCTTTCTGTACCTCACCCGATTTGATATCATGTTCCAGCATTTTGAGCGTGATGAACATGTAATTCTCAAAGAATTCGACTTTTGGTCGGCTTGTGCTATTCATGATGTCTTCCAAAACCAGAGGATGAACACCAAATTCCTGACCGATGTCTTCTATCACATTCGCTTCATGAATGCCGACAATGTCGAGCCACGAAACACTATTCGAATCCACATAGGGCGAACATGCGTGGATATTGTCCAGCACTTTGACATCTGCAAACTCGTTGTTGTAATCGATGAGTTTGATCTCGACTTTGGCTTCGTTGTGTTGCCCCACGTACATCAGGGTATCGGGTCCTAGTCCTGATTTTTTACTGCGGTGAGGATTGTGCAATGAACTCATGGAACGAAGGTAATAAACATGTGGTGGCATGGTAATGAATTAGCGACTCATTTCAACACCCCCATTCCAATAACTCCAAAACACCGCGGGCAAACCGTTGCGGTGATTGTGTGAATGAACGTTCCTATTTTCGATAGCTCGGAGCACCGTCCTTCGCTTTTTGTGCTGTAGTCGGTTGTTTAATGTCGCAATAATGACTACATTGCCCGTAATAGCGGAGCGATATGGGCAACTACAGATCTATTAGGGGAAATTATTTTCCGTTGGGAATTGGAATGATGAGGAGGAGTGTGACAACAGGGTATTGGTATGGGTTTAACGGTATGGAAAAGGAACGCGACACTTTCGAAGGGGCATATGACTTTGGAGCGAGGATATTGGATGCGAGGTTGGGGAGGTGGTTGAGTGTGGGTCCGTTGGGTGCAAATTATCCAAATATTGGGAACTATACGTTCTGTGCTGACAATCCAATTATTTTGATCGATCCTTATGGTAAAAAAATTATCCCTGCGGGCGACCAAAGAGTTAATGCGTCTCCTGAA
>JBDKJN010000066.1:0-4955 GCA_039796595.1 Bacteroidota bacterium | reverse complement strand
CGTGGTGAACGAGAGTCTGCTGCTACGATGTGAAAGAAAGGTTTTCCTTTCTTACCATGACGTTGAAGTCTGATTTTAACTGACATGATTTTAAGTTTGTTTGTTGGGTACGAAACCCGGTTAACAATTTATGATTTGTAAATTGGGGTGCAAATATACACACAATGTTGCGTCCCACCAAATTACCAACATACTAATAATCAGACCTATAATGATGGGTTTTTAAGTTTTATGCGCAACATTGGTCGAAATCCAACATATTCCGTCGGTCCTGAATACGGCATAGTACTCTCGCAACGCACGTCATAGCCCGTATTGCGCCAACTTCCGCCAGCCACTGTTTGACCACCTTCCAAAATTTCAGCCGCGTTACCATTCATATTCATACACCCAAATTCAGTCGGCGCATACGCAAAACTTGGTGCAAGAATGTCGGCGTTGTCATTCAAATGACCGGCTACACCCAAAAAATTGACATCATGAATCTCCACCTCTGACTGACCAATGCCCCTGCTCACCGACTCATCTCCAACCATGCAATAATTGCAGAGTACACAGCCTTGAGCATTTCTGATGTATGGTCCGCCCCAGGTATACACAAAGGAATGTCGGTCGCCTCGAGCAGCTCTGAGCCATTCATGTTGGGTTGGCAACTTGCAGGACACGTCATAATCAGATCCCATTTGGGCTTGAATTTCGATTTCCACCCATTGACAATAGGCCAATGCAGCCTCATAGGTGATACCTACCACTGGATAAGGTGAATAGGCTGGATGGCTATAATAGTGTTTTTTAAATATATCACCATACTTTAAACCTCTCAACCATACATTCGAATCTACCAAACAATTTTTCAGTAAGTCAGCATTGCTTTCAATACTTTTTAGAAAGGCACGGTACTCTGCATTCGTGACCTCACCTGTTGCCATATAAAACTCTTCCACCTGCGCTGTATCGCCAGAAAAAACCGCTTTGCCAGCAGGGATAAAACTCCAATGATCTCTTATCTCCTTTGGTAGAACACGCTTTTGTTTTTTGAATTTTGTCATTTGAATGAATGAACAACACGCTACGATAAGTGCAGCAAGCACGTAAACTTTCTGATTGTTTCTCATTGTATGATTTGGTTTATGGTTATCAAACTTAGCTCTTTTTTCTGGTCCTTGCAATTTCAGAAAAATTCAGGAATTTAAGCTACAGCACCATAGCCATCGGCTGTTTGGAACGGCCAATGCTGATTCAAAATTTCTCCTGCGCAAGTCCAAACGTTAAAACGCTCTCTTTATTGCATCAACTCGAA
Organism: Bacteroidota bacterium; assembly: GCA_039796595.1. GTDB lineage: Bacteria > Bacteroidota > Bacteroidia > Flavobacteriales_D > Sanyastnellaceae > CANHSF01. Next base: position 3,655 of record JBDKJN010000066.1, on the reverse strand, counting down.
CTGAATGATGTGTCAAACGAGTTTGATAAATGACAACTTAACTATCAAAAAAGAACTTTCCTACACCATGCGATTACAACTTAAACTGTTCTCTACTGCGCTAAAATGAAATCCCCTTCATGCACGGTTTGTCGTGCAAAACATCTTTTAATTCTCGCCAAAATGGAACCGTTTATCTTCCAATTTAGCTCTATGAAAAATAACCTTGTAGCTATTCTCTGTATATGTTTGTTCTGTAGCACATCGCCACTTTTAGGTCAATATACAGACAGTCCTTTAAAAGGGCAGCGTTGGTTGAATGTTGCGGGGGGACTAGGCACTATGGATCATATTTCCTGGGGCGTTGGTGCCACTTTTTCCAAGCGTGGTGAAACACTCCTCACTCAGGTGAAATTGGCCTACAATCAGGAATTCATCGAATCAGATCACGACACCTGTACATCGCGTAAAAACAGATTACTCGAATCGGGCATCATGTGGGGCGACGGTTACGCTTGGAGACATGGTTATGTGAGTGGCTCTATCGGTTTCGGATTTAATGTTCGATACTATTGCGACAAAGGTGATTTCAACGATCGTTATCTCAGTGCTCTGACCATCGGTCTGCCAGCGCAAATTGAAGCAGGATTTTACATCGGAAAAAACTGGACAGCAGGTGTTACACTCGTAGGCAATTGGAACCTGCGTTCACCTTATGTTGCTCCTTATCTAGGTGTTGGCTACCGTTTCAAGAAACAAAAGCCGAGCAGTGAATAAGCACATGAGTCATTTGATTGCGGTGTAAATACTTTGACTGCAAGGGCGCAGTTCTTTCACCGCAGAGGCGCAAAGGCGCAAAGAACGCTGAGAGGTGAATTCGTAGTGCAAGTAAAGACGATATGAGGCGCGAAAATTTTAACGCAATGGCGCAGTTCTTTCACCGCAGAGGCGCAAAGGCGCAAAGAACGCTGAGAGGTGAATTCGTAGTGCAAGTAAAGTCTTTTTTGTGAATTTGTTTTGTCGCGATGCGACTCAATTAACCGATGAGACGCAAATACTTTCACCGCAGAGTCGCAAAGGCGCAAAGGCTTATTGGAACGGACACAAGCAGTGCAAGCGAAACGGATGAAACTATTACTGTGCGCCCTCTGCGTCTCTGCGCCTCTGCGGTGAACTCAGCACAAGTCTGCGGTGTAAAAACAAGCGTAGCGTATAACTTAACTCTCCGTTCCTTCTGCGGCTCTGCGCCTCTGCGGTGAACTCAGCACAAGTCTGCGGTTAAAAAAACTAACGAATGGACCTAACCTTTCCTAGTTCTCCGAGAACGCAAATTGAATCTCATGCAATTCATTCAACCGTTGCATAACTTCTGAGGTAACATTGATCTTATTGAAAACTCCTGATGGCATTTTTAACGAACCTTCTTCAGTCTTCAAATTCACACGCAACTGTGTTTTACCAGGTGATCCGCTTACTGCATCAATCAAGCGTTGAACAAACTGTTCTGTAACATCCTTGTAGTTGACATCCACCTCCAAGTAACGACCCAACTTCTCGCGTAAATCGAAAAGCGGTTCAATGCGTAAGATCCTAAATTCGAGCTGTGGATTATCGGGCGTGCCATAAGGCCTGTTCTGTACCTTGCCGACCACGTAAAGTTTCGCTCCTACATAGAGTAGGTGTTTGAATTTTAAATAATCTTCACCAAACAACATGAAAGATTGGCTGTGGTCGTAGTCCTCCAAACGGAATTGTCCAAAGGGTTTGTTGCCTGTTTTTGAAAAGCGCTCGTTAAATTCAGTCACTGACCCGGCAACCCTCAACTCTCGATTAGCACTTGCTGCAAGGTTTTCAAGCAAAGACAATCCACCTTTGGTACAAAATGATTTTAACTCCACCGCGAAATCATCAAGCGGATGCCCACTGATATACATCCCTACAACCTCTTTCTCTTTGTTGAGTTGAGTGATGGTGTCCCATGCCTCTACCTTTGGTGGTTGTGGCTCAGCGATGGCCATGTCACTCGCGTCCCCAAACAACGAAACCTGTTGTGTGTTCTTGCTGTCGCGAACTGCTGTTGCATAACGCACCAAGGTCTCAATATAAGTTTCACTTTTGCCATCAGGTGCGAAATAAGACGAACGTTCAACTCCAAAAGCATCCAATGCTCCCGCCAAAGCCAAATTTTCCAAGGTCTTTTTATTGGTAGCCTTGGAATCCACTCGTCCGAGAAAATCAAACAATGATTTGAATCTTCCTCTCTTCTGTTCTTCGATGATGCTATCCACGGCGCTCTCCCCTACTCCTTTTACAGCGGCCAAACCAAAGCGAATTTCGCCCTGTTCATTCACGCTGAACAATGATTTGGATTCATTGACATCAGGACCAAGCACTCGAATCTGCTGCTTTTTGCACTCCTGCATAAAGAAGCTCACCGACTTAATGTCACTCATGTTGTTGCTCAACACGGCAGCCATGTACTCGGCAGGATAGTGGGCTTTCAGATAGGCCGTTTGATAAGCCACCCATGCATAACAGGTCGAGTGCGACTTGTTGAATGCGTAACTTGCAAATGCCTCCCAGTCAGTCCAAATTTTTTCCAGCTTATCCTCTGGATGTCCTTTGGCTTTGGCTCCGTCGACGAACTTGCCCTTCATTTTGTCCAAAACATCTTTCTGCTTCTTACCCATCGCCTTACGCAATACGTCGGCTTCACCTTTCGTGAAAGACGCCAACTCTTGCGATAGCAACATTACCTGCTCTTGATACACGGTGATCCCATACGTATCTTTCAGATAAGTCTCCATCTCAGGCAAGTCGTACGTGATTGGCTCTTGACCATTTTTACGACGAACGAAGGATGGAATATATTCAAGTGGACCTGGACGATACAACGCATTCATCGCAATGAGATCATCGAATACCGTAGGCTTCAAATCCTTCATGTATTTCTGCATGCCATCACTTTCGTATTGGAACACTCCAACCGTGTGACCTCGCTGAAACAACTGATACGTCAACTCATCGTCGATAGGAATTTTTTCGATATCGATATCAATATTGTGGCGCTGTTTAATGATCTTGAGGCAATCTTTGATCAAGGTCAAAGTTTTTAAACCCAAGAAGTCCATCTTCAACAAACCTGCGCTTTCAACCACGCTGTTGTCAAATTGTGTGCACCACATTTCACTGTCCTTAGCTGTGGCCACAGGTACGTAATTCGTGATCTCGTCAGGAGTGATGATAACTCCACACGCATGAATCCCTGTATTGCGTACTGAACCTTCCAAAATAGTTGCCATACGCAACACTTTTGAATCGCGCTCTTGACCTTTAGCTATGGTTCTGAGTTTCTGTGCATTGATCAAATCATCACCATTGAGGTTTGCACTCAACTCTGAGTCTGTCCACTTGATTAGCTTGCTCAGATCCACATTATCGGGCATCAACTTGGCCAGAAAATCCGTTTCTGGCAAGGGCAATTCAAATACACGACCAGCATCACGAATCGCGCTTTTGCCGCCCATGGTGCCGTAAGTAATGATTTGTGCAACCATGTTGGCGCCGTACTTACCGCGAACATAATCGATCACTTTGTCTCGACCTTCATCATCGAAGTCAATATCGATATCGGGCATGCTTACACGCTCAGGGTTGAGGAAACGCTCAAACAGGA
>JBDKJN010000065.1:0-2501 GCA_039796595.1 Bacteroidota bacterium | reverse complement strand
ATAGCTGTAATTGGCATAAAACCAAATCGTCACACCCATCTGATGAATGAAGGGCAATAGAAACAAAAGCACTAACACAATTGCTGCTTTTCCTCTATGATTTTGCTGACGATTCACTTGGCAAAACTAGAACAATCCTAATCCAATTCTGACGAGATGATAAAAAAAATAAACCACGCCCACATCAGGCAATTTTTCGGGATAGCTTTTTTACAAGGCTGAAATGCTATTATCTTGCACACGTTTAGCAGACCACCACACAACTATGGGGCAAGTCACCTTAATCGACACCAAATTATTGAATCTTATTCTCGATCGACTGTGTTATCAGTTGATTGAAAATCACAATGATTTTGCGTCGAGTGCTATCATTGGCTTGCAACCGCGAGGCGTACTGTTGGCCGAACACATTGTTGATCGTCTCCGTCAGATACAGCCTAAAAACCCAGTATTGTATGGGGTTCTCGACCCGACTTTTTATCGCGATGATTTTCGCATCGCCGATAAACCACTCACCGGGCACCGCACCGATATCCAATTTAGCTTAGAGAACAAACACGTGATTCTCATTGATGACGTGCTTTTTTCAGGTCGCACCATTCGCGCTGGACTGGAAGGTTTATTGGAGTTTGGACGCCCACAAACCGTGGAATTGCTCACTTTGATCGATCGTCGTTTTACACGCGAATTGCCTATAGAACCGAAGTATATCGGTAAAAGCATCGACAGTTACGACAATCAGAAAGTCAAGGTGATGTGGAAAAAAGATGGTGGCGAAGACAAAGTGTTACTACTAACCGAAGGCGATAAATCATGAAGGAAAACCATTCAGGACTCAGCGTTCAACATTTGTTAGGCATACGCGACCTTAAGCGCAGCGACATTGAGTTGATTTTCCAACAGGCCGATTTATTCAAAGAAGTATTAAGTCGCCCAATCAAAAAGGTTCCTACCTTACGCGATGTCACTATAGCCAATATGTTCTTCGAGAATTCGACGCGCACCAAACTCAGTTTTGAATTGGCCGAAAAACGTTTGAGTGCAGACGTTGTGAATTTCTCTGCGTCCGGTTCTTCTGTCAAAAAAGGTGAAACCCTCATCGATACGGTCAACAATATTTTGGCCATGAAGGTGGACATGGTGGTGATGCGACACAGCGCTCCTGGTGCGTGTGTTTTTCTCCAACGTCATATCAACGCATCCATCATCAATGCTGGAGACGGAACACACGAACACCCTACTCAAGCTTTGTTGGACGCCTACAGTATTCGTGAAAAACTTGGGCAAGTCGAAGGCAAGAAAGTGGTGATTGTCGGCGATATCACACATTCACGTGTCGCTTTGTCGAATATTTACTGCCTTCAAAAATTGGGTGCTGAAGTCATGGTTTGCGGACCAACAACCATGATTCCGAAACACATTCACACCCTTGGTATCAAAGTTGAGCACAATTTGCGCAAAGCGTTGGAATGGTGTGATGTGGCAAATATGTTGCGCATCCAACTGGAACGTCAGGATGCTGATGTTCGTTACTTCCCATCTCTGCGCGAATACAGCATGCAATACGGACTGGACAAAAAACTTCTGAATAGCTTATCCAAAGAAATTGTTGTGATGCACCCTGGACCTATCAATCGTGGTGTTGAAATCACCAGTGACGTAGCCGACAGCGATCAAAGCATCATTCTCGATCAGGTCGAAAACGGAGTCGCCATTCGTATGGCTGTGATCTACTTGCTGGCACAAACAAGGGCCAAAGCGAATTGATTATTTAAAAATTTAAGGATTCTAAAGGATTTAAATATTTAAGGAATTTAAATATTTAATGATTGGCATTTGGGTAGAATTTCAGTTTCTCGTTACCATATATCATTGCGGCTATTGGAGGATTTGGGTTCTTGGGATTAATTGGAATGGCCACTTCCATCCTCGACCCACCAATTATGCATTGTCGCGTTGCAGTGCAACGTAAAACAGTGGAGACTTTGTTGCTCAATCTAACTCAAAAAACACATGAAGTAATGCTCTTGAACCTATTGATCTTGAGGCTTTTTCACGTTTGTATCTAGAATGAAAGTTAAGCGGGCAAATAAATACAGACACGAAGGTCTACGTTCCAAATACTGCTCGTCTACCCTTTCCCACTGATAACACAATGAACCGCGAAAGAAGCGATTGAATTGATATCCTATTCCAAAATTCCGTGCCTCTTGTGTTATTTCATTATTTAAACTCTCCATCAGAACGCCAGGTGCAATCTCCGTGAGCTTATTGCGGTAGTTATAATAATGTCCGTGCATTCCAAACATGAAAATCAATTGTTGGTTGATCCCTAGTCTCAACTCCAACTCACAGCCCCAGCTCTCCATGCGATTTGACTCCAGATTGACCACTTCAGGTTTTTGCATGAATGTTAAGCCGTAATTGCCTGAAAATCCCAATCTCCAATACCGCACTCTCACACCCAATTCAAAACCTAACCCTCCTACCGATGGATACTG
>JBDKJN010000064.1:0-6640 GCA_039796595.1 Bacteroidota bacterium | reverse complement strand
GGACAACTCAATCCGAAATCATCAAGCCAATCGTTTTGGATCAGTGGCAAGAATTGACCTTTGATTTTTCTTCCGATCCATTTTTTAATTTTAGTGCTGGTTCTGGTCACCCCATGAATCGCTGGGACTTTAGTCGGATTTTGATTCAAGTCAACGGCGAAAACAATTCATCTCAAGTGACCGCCTATATCGATGATTTTAATTACGTGGGATCGATTACCGAATTTGATCTGATGGTTTGGAACGACGAATTCAATGTGAATGGAGTTGTGAATAGCCTCAACTGGCATCATCAAACGCAATTGCCAAATGGAGTGAGCTGGTACAACGATGAACTCCAACATTATACTGCGAATAATACGAATTCAGTGTGCGCTAACGGTCGTTTGTACATCACAGCAAAGAAAGAGGTTTACACCAGCCAAGGTCAAACCAAACAATACACATCGGCACGTTTGAACAGCAAGTTCGCTTTTAAATACGGGCGCGTAGAGGCACGAGCTAAGCTTCCAACGGGAGCTGGCACATGGCCTGCAATCTGGATGCTCGGCAAAAATATCAATGAAAATGGCGGCTATTGGGATGCTCAATTTGGAACAGCCAACTGGCCTGCATGCGGCGAAATTGACATTATGGAGCATTGGGGGTCCAATCAAAATACCATTTCAAGTGCGGTTCATCACCCCGTGAATGGCGATCTCACCACAGGCACGTACTCTTTCAATGAGCAAGTGGATGAAGATGTGTCCACGGAGTATCACGTGTATGCTGTAGAATGGACAGAAGAGAGCATCACCTTTAGTGTGGATGGTTACAATCACATGTCGTACAGACCAAGTGTACAAAATCAGTATACCTGGCCTTTTGATGCGCCTCAATATATCTTGATGAATATTGCCATCGAACCTAGCGTGGCAGTGAGCTTTTTACAATCGGCAATGGAAGTGGATTACGTTCGTGTATATCAAACCGCCGAAATAGCAGTGGCTGAAGAAACACCATCAACAGGTTTGAATGTTTATCCTAATCCTGCTTCAAACCAATGTACCATTGCGGCATCGGCAAGTACCAATGGTGTATATGAAGTATATAGCTGTTTAGGCCAAATGGTCTCTGCTGGATCAATATTGGGAACAACTACCATCGACATGTCAGACTTTGATCGTGGGTTGTACTTCGTAGTTATACGCAGTGCAAGCGGCACTCAGACTACCAAATTAATAAAGCAGTGATGATTGAAGTCTTGTGATCTACTCTTGAATAAAAGCAAATAATGCAAACGGCCTTCCGAAGGAAGGCCGTTTTTGTATGGTTATTGGCGAATGGACATTCGCCATTTTTCTCGCTCAATTATTTTCCAACAACCAACTGCGCTGGACGAACAGGTATTTCTGTTTCGCTTGTTAAACGAACCCAATACGTTCCTTGTGGCAGATCTGCGCATGAAACCTGCAAACGATTGCCGTTGAGTTTTTCCATGCGACGAACTACACGTCCTTGCAAATCGCTGATGGTTACATCGTATTGTCCGATTCCTATTGGTACAACAATTTGAACCTGGTCATTGGTCGGATTTGGATAAAGCGACAAACTCTGCTCATCTATTTCGTCCACACTGAAATACAAATCACTGATTGTATGCAATGTGGTATTGGTAATGATAGCAGGATTGAAGTCGAAATAGATGTATGCTGTGTTTTCAATCGGTGTCAATTCTTCCAAGTCGGGAAGGGGTGAAATTCGGTAACGAATAAAGCCGTGGCTTGCTGCCTCATTGGTAGCGCTATCGGCCAAATTGATGTCTGGGAAGAAGAAATCAATTTCACCTGTGGCCATGTCAACCGTTGGTTGGCAGTAATGCGATGTGCTGATCACGCTGAAAGTTGACCAATCCAAATCGCTGTCCAATGCGTCCAAAACGTGAATATTAAAGGCCTGATAGTTACCCGTGTTTTGGAAACGGATCAAGTACTCCAAATCAGTGCCATTTTCAATGTAATGTGCCTCGGTCTCACCAGTTGGAACACCAGCCTTATCATTCGGGTCATAACTACAGTACAAAACGGATGCATGGGAGTCTTGATCTTGATCCACGATGGCCATGTTTTCATCATAGGTCAAAAGTGTAACTGTGTTTGTGATGTTTTGTCCCATGAATTCAAATCCGGGATTCACAATGTTGAAGCTGAAGTATAAACCCTCTCCTGGTGTTACATTTTCAAGATTCCAAGTGTAGATATTGCCTGTATTGGTGAAGTTAGGGGGATATGCTCCAGTGCAGGTTAATAAGGGGTCAAGTTCAAGTGTTACTTGTCCATTTACAGTCGTATTGCCTGCGTTAAACACATGAAACCAAATCATACCGTCAAATCCGCAGAAGAACCAAGGTTCTGTGTAAACGTAATTCAGATTGTAACTTGGATCGCTAGTGCTTAATCCGAAGTTGTAAGTCATTTGTGCGGCACCGTTAAGGTCGTAAGAAGTAGAAGTAGTTGCCGTTGGATATAGCTCAGAGTCGTAAGTGATCGAGAGTGTTCCACCCGGATCTACATCACTAAATATGAAATTACCATTTTCGTCGGTATAGGTGATCATGTCATTCAATTGGACTTCAATTCCTCCAATACCACTCTCATTATCTTCATTGTATGCATTTTCATTGGCATCCAGATAGACCTGACCACTTATGGAGAGCGGTACCAAAGTCGTTACACCGAAAGCAGCGTTTTGTTCCGAAAATTGATAATCACCATTGTAGATATAGATAGGAATTTCATCGCCGTCTTCTTCAATAGCATTGACGTGAAGATGTCCGGCCATGCTGCCTGGCCATGCTAGTCCATCGCCATATGAATCGTAAATGGTGAGGCTGTAGCAATCAAGCGCCGATACATTGATATCATGAAGGTATTGATGATTCGGCTCGGTATACATCGCACTCGATGCAATTACTTCGTTGCTGGAATTTTGAATTTGCCAAGAGATTTCTGTAGGGAAGTCATCTGTTAGTAAATCGATTCGAATGTGGGAAGTGGCTTCGGCCACTTGAAAAATGGTGGCGTCTATTGGAGCATCAACGGCTTCATCCGCGCTGGTAATGGAAATATGAAAGATGTCTGCTACAGAATTGTCATACGCTCCAAGATCTACCCATACCCATTGACCAGAACCAAGATTGCCAGTCCAATCGACGGTATTAATAATGCCCTGGTCAGAAGTCAGGCCAATCGTACATGAAGTCATCATTTCCGAACCCAAGTTTTGCATTTGAACAAACACATTCGAATTTTCGCAGTCCGTTGTCACATGAGTGCTGATGAGCATTGGGTTCAAGGCATAATTGGACTGACTGCAAATATTGAATGTCGGATTTTGAAGTTGATCTAAAGTCAGTTGATCGATCAATTGTAAATACCCATTCGCACAAACACTATAAACAGTCGGGAAATAGGTGATTTCGAAGTCAAGCAATAGGTTTCCGGGATCATTCATGATTGGAAAATCAACGAGGTCTGGTATTCCGGAAGCAATGATATCTTGTACTGTGGAATTAGGATCTGCTTCGATATAAATTGCATTTACCAATCCATTGTTGCCAAGTCCATTTTCTGCGTAGTAATTATTAACAGCGCCAGTCTCCAAATAAGTCAAAACCGGCCCTGCCCAAAATGCTCCGAAAACGAGAATTACATTTTGGCCTTCTGCAAGCATTTCAGAAAGACTCACAGGATTGCCATAAATATCCACACCCTCTATTTCAGGACAGATACTTCCAGTCGGAATCTGTGCATTGGAGTGGAAAGTGAAAAATGTTAGAATTAGGGAGATAAAAAGTAGTTTTTGTTTCATGGTAAGTGATTATAGGGTTATGAATTGTAAGACATCCAATTTTTCGAATGGGTTGCTTTGAATTGAAAATCAAGTGCAAAGTAGAAATTCTTGTGAGTATGTCCCAATCAAATTCGTGCTTTTTTGAATAGTCTAATCTGCAAGCGAATTCGAAATGATGCGGAGAACAATAGTGTGCTGTTAGAATCTGATGTCTTGGGCTTATAACGAGAAAAAACAGGAGAGGCGAATTGCAATTCGCCTCTCCTGTTTTTTTTTCTTCGATTATCTTATTTTCTATTTGAGATAATATTCCAAGGGGTACGTTATCGGATCAAATACAAATCGCTGTGCCAACGCAAATTCATTGTCCATGGTACGTGCCCAAAAATATTCCAAGTCATATTGCATCAAATTGCCATACACATCATAATGCACTTTGGCTGCTCGCTTTTGAAAAAGGTTGATGGATTTCACTTGATCATTCTTATCCACTATGCTGAGTTGTACAAACGGGATGGTTTGTCGGATGGAATCTTGTGCTTCGGGTTTTAGGAGGGTATTGAACGATTCTACGTGGACTTTTTTCAAACGAACCAACAAGTCCTTCACTTTAATGGTGTCGAATTGTGCTATCGGCTGAGTAAACGTTTGGCCATTGTATCCACTGCTCAAACGAATGTCATTACCTCCGTTGTAAACAACTTCAAAACTTGCTTCAGGCATCATAGGAACGATGTAACGAAAGGCTTTGTAATCCAATTCAGGATAATCGAAAATTCCTGTATAGCGCCACTCCAACTCATCAGCGAAAAAACGTGTGTTTAAGAAACCTGTAAAGCCTTCAATGTGCATGACAAAAGGTGTTTTACTTCTTCCTCCTTCTGGAGTCTCCAACAACATGTATGTTCCCGTATGGTCTTGTGTGGTGTGGCCTACATAAATGGTTTTAACGGGTTGATCTTCGCCTTGAAAAATTTCGACGCGCTTCGATCCACTTGCCATTACTCGAATTACGCTTTCTTGTGCTGCCTCACTTACGGGGCCGCGCACGCGCATGTGGTGCAACGTATACATCAATAGATCGGTAGCATCTTTTCGGGCTTCGTATTTACCATTCAACTTCCAACGCCCTCCAATTGCACCACGCTCCAGGACCGCAATTCGTCCATTCATTTCTGTGATAACTATACGCGTCACTGCCGCAGTATCTTCTACAGAAAATGCAGTGTCTTCGCGGTCGGCAATTGTGCTATTGCGGTTCTTTGAAAATACAAAGTAGGTGACTACAGCTACCGCAACAAAAACGAAGATATAAAGTAGATTTTTTTTCATGGTAATGGCTGCGATCTAGCGTGTCCAACGGCGCTTGCGAATAAAGAAATGAATTGTTCCCAATAACAAGACTATCGCTATCGGAATCACCGTGTTCTGAATCTTAATGCTCGCGCGTTTTTGATCGACTTTACCCATATTCAGTTTGCGCATGGTTATCGCTCTTGAACGTACAGAAATCAATGCCTGGTCATCCAATAAATAATTCATGCAATTGAGCAAAAACTCTTTGTTGTCATAGATCACGCGCTTAAACATGGGATCATATCCTAAAGCGATAGGCTTCGGTTTAGGTCCGCGCATATCCACTTCATTATAAGCAATGTCAGCATCCGCGATTACAATCATGGATGTGGGCAAGCTTTTTTCTAAAAATCCGAAGGCGGGATCGTTTCGCAATGTCGGGGTTAGATTGTCTTTGAATGCACTCGGGAATTGACCCTCCAAAATCATGGCCATCATGCGATTGGGCTGATTGTTTGCCGCAAAGTATTCCTGACCTTTACTCATCAAATCAAGATCAACGCGCACGGGTGCTTTCAATTCTTTCGAAAGTTCAGAACTCTGCAACAACTTAATTTTTCGCACCTCTTTGTTTGGGTTCACGCTGTCGATACTTCCTGCAAATTCCAGTTTGATCGGATCAAGATTCGAGCATATCGGATGGGCATTGTTGGGCGACAACATCAATGGGGCATAATAGAAATTGGCATCCACCATATTGCGGCCAGTTCCCATCGGGCCATTATCCAATAAGATGGGGGCCGACTGAAAATCGATGACTATTGATCTATTCAGGCGAGCACCATAGTTGAACAACATGGGGTAGAGGTTCATTTCGTTGCTCACAGCCATGGCATAACCATCATCCTGCAAACTGTCCATGTTCATGCGCAAGGCATCCACCATCCAAAGTACCTTACCGCCATTCATGACGTATTGGTCCATCACTAACAAATCGCGATCGCTAATGGTGCTATCAGGGCCAGCAACAATAAGTGCATCATATCTGTTAATGCGGCGCTCATAACCCTGTACCATTTCACTCAACGCATTGAGCTGTGAATCAATTTTCACAAACTCAATCGAATACGACTCTTGCAAACCGTATAAGAAATCAGCCATGTGCAAGGCATCCATTTCACGATGTCCATAGAGGATTCCGACACTCGGTTTTTTTGGTCGTGTGATTTTGCGTAGCCCCTGCGCCAATTCGTACTCCAAATTGTTGACGCTATTGTTGATCATCGCTTCGCTCGCCATCGGCATTTCTGACTTCAACAATTGAATAGGATATTCTTTATTGCGGTATTGGACTATCACACCTGGCCAAATCAGTTTCGTCGCTTTGGTGCCGTTCTCAGTGAAATTAATATTGGAAAAGCGCAGTCCTTTTTCGTCCAAAGCGCGAAAAACTTCCTTGGTTTTTTTATCGTCCCCAGACTCGTATGGATCAATGAATTCATAATCCAATTTA
>JBDKJN010000063.1:0-4358 GCA_039796595.1 Bacteroidota bacterium | reverse complement strand
CCTTCTAAAGTGGATCGTTCTGCGGCATACGCGACTCGCCATATCGCAAAGCATTTGGTTGCGGCTGGTGTGTGTGATGAAGCTTTGGTGCAAGTAGCTTACGCTATCGGTGTGGCTCAACCTGTAGGTCTTTATGTCAATACCTATGGCACTTCTAAAGTGAAAATGTCTGATGGTGATATAGCTGCTGTAATTGGAAAAATGAAGGAATTCGACATGCGTCCTTACTTCATTGAACAGCGTTTTGCATTGCGCACGCCGATCTACCAAGAAACCGCTGCGTATGGTCATATGGGCCGCGAGTGCACGGAGGTTGTCAAGATCTTCAACAAAGGAAAAAACAATGAGAAGAAGGTGAAAGTAAAGCTTTTCCCTTGGGAAGAACTCAATGCTATTGATGCCACTAAAAAAGCCTTTAAAATTAAGTAAAAGGTCAATAGGTGAAGATTCAAAAGAGGGCTGAACAGTCCTCTTTTTTTTTGTCCCGGGGACAATGTGCGATTTATTTTTTCATCCTTTCCTTGGTTGGTCAAAGCTGTTTTTATCTTTGACCATCTTGAGAAAATGGCCACATAGCTTCGCATTACTCTGTACATGGATCTTTTCCTTTACAGTTCAGACCAATGCTCAGGAAGTGGCTGTTGATGAGCCTGCGCATAGCCAGATGAAGCGTTATGAAATGGAAAGTCATGCTTCCTCAAACAATCGATCTTTTGAGAAACAAGATATTTCATGGCAGGAAATTGGCCCTTTCAATAAACCAAACGAAGGAGAAATTGGAGGTAATGCAATACCAACATATGCTGCAGGTCGCGGAAATGGAATTGGGCGGATAACAGCGCTGTATATTCATCCTCGTCACTCCTCTACCTTATTCGCTTGTTCTTCGACGGGTGGTGTCTTTGCGAGTCATGATAAAGGCAAACAATGGCATTCTGCAGGTACTGACCAATTGAATCAATCTGGTGTGGGTTGTATGGCACTTCATCACAGAAAAGTGAATTGGTGGGTTGCCGCTACTGGCGATAGCGAGAATAACACTCGGGTCTGTGATAATGTGGTGTTTACATCTGATGGGGGTAAGTCTTTTCAGTCGATCGTGGGCAAGGACCTCTCTTCTGCATTGCCTATCAATAACTCATCATCCGGTGCTTCTGGAGATTTCTTTGTGCGCAAAGTGTCGTGGGATCATCAGAATCCAAATAGACTCTGGGTTATATCCAATCGCGGCTTGTGGTTATGCGATAATTTAGAAATTAATCGCAAAGGCCGTTTGAAAGGGAATATTACATGGAAACGTGTACTTGATGGCGATTTTTATGATTTTGCTGTTATCACGAAAGGAAAACAAAGTGTTTGGTATGTTTCTGGGCGCAGTGTGTTTTACGCTACTGGCAATCCCAATGAATGGAAACTCATGGAAGAGTCCGGCTTGAATAGAGAAGAATTGGGCAAAACAATTCGTTTCACCATTCAGGCACATCGATTTTTACCGAATTTTTTGATCGTAAGTGGAACGTCAGAAGGTACCGTGAATGAGTCTTCTGAATCAATTTCAGTTTTTTACTTGTTGGACGCAAAAAAACATTCGTGGCAACGATTACATAGTTCAGCTGCGGACAATGTAGGGTTGTCTAACGTCAGGCCGCGGGCTTGGGCCGTGCATCCTAGCGATCCGAATTTTATTGTGCTTGGGGATGTTCATCCTGTTTTTTTCTCCAGTGATGGAGGTAAGGTGTTTAAAAAATCAGTCACCAATCAAATGCATGATGATGTTCATTGTTTTGTTTTTTCACCAGATGGCAAAATAATTTATGCTGCACATGATGGTGGAGTGGGTATGAGTATAGATGGTGGAATCCAATGGTCTGATCGAAGCAATGGGCTGGCATGTGCGAATATTTTTGATATGCAATTGCATCCGTCTGGCTCTGGAGAAATTTTATACGGTGCTTATGATACGGGCATTAATTCACTGAACGACGTGACGCATAAACATCATATTTGGGGAGATGGCTTTGATTGTGCTTATGTAAATAATGCGGAAAACCGTTTAGCAGTCATTCAGAATGGTCGATTCTTTCGCTCTGATTCATTGGGCCGATTTGAATACGGCAGAACACCGAATGCGCGTACAGAGTGGAAATCCAATATGGCAGTACATCCTACGGATAACAATTGTATAATCATTCCGGGAAGTATCATGAAAAGATCAATGGATGGTGGAATGTCTTGGGTGCCTATTGTGAACCACTTGCCTGATTCCAGTGAGTGCATGATTTACGATGTGTTTATTAGTCCATTTTCAAAAAGTACTGCGGTGGCTTACGGCTTTAACCCAGATCGAATGCAGCGCCCTCGCTTGTTTCTTAGCACCAACATCATCGAAGCCAACGCTGCTCGCGTTATTTGGATTGAAATACCTGCTTTGCCAATCAATGGTTTTATAACGGGTTTGGTTTTTCACCCGATCATGCCGGATCAGTTTTGGGTTCTGACTTCAAATGTTACCTCTACCGGCAAGTGTTGGTTTTATGATGGCCGTGCTTTTACGGATGAGTCGTCAAATCTTGGAAATGCGCGCTGTGAATCCATGGCAATTAACACCGCAAGTATGACCATAATCATTGGTTCTGATCAAGGCGTATTTTGCAGGTCGTTGCATAACACAAAATTCAGCTGTTACACGGGTTACCCGGGGTGCCAGGTGAAAACCATGGCCATCGATTACCGCAAAAGCTATCTATATATCGGCACTTTTGGTCGTGGAATATGGCGATGTGATCTCAAAGTGATTCAACCTATTAACTAAACCAGTTCACGCTTCCAAATCTTCGTTGAAAACTTGTGTCCTGAACGACCAAAATCACCTGCGGTTTGGAGTAAATTGGTTGAAAGGCAGTGGCTTATGAATTGCTTTTTTTTATACAATTCAATTTGTACGAAATGTTGAGAACAAGACGTTCCTAACCCAACTGTTTGTGCGAATTTTACGATCCCATTTTTCAGGGGTGTTGCATAGTGACATGATCAACGAAAACGAGAATAGAGCAAAAAGACGAGATCGCATTCAAACCATTCGTGAGGCGATGAACCAAACGATGGGTGTTGAATTGGGCAAGTTACCACCACAGGCCGTTGACCTTGAGGAGGCGGTTATCGGTGCGATGATGCTTGAGCAAACTGCTGTCAATGTTGTCATCGATATTCTTCGTGCGGATAGTTTTTATAAGGACGCTCATGGCCGAATTTATGGTGCCATTCTTACATTGTTTCAAAAAGGTGAACCGATCGACCTACTTACCGTAACGCATCAATTGCGCAAACAAGGTGAGTTGGAAGTGGTTGGCGGTCCGGTGTTTATTGCTCAATTAACCAATAAGGTAGCATCTACAGCCAATGTTGAAACTCACGCGCGTATCGTTGCACAAAAGCATATTCAGAGGGAATTGATTCGTGTGTGCAGTGAGGTCATTAAAGACAGTTATGACGAAGCAAGTGATGTCTTTGATCTGATGGATAAGGCTGAACAAGGCTTATTCAAGATTGCTGAAGGCAATATTCGTAAGAACTATGATAAAATGAGTTCTTTGATCAAGGAAGCGCTGGACCAGATTGAAAACGCACGCAAAAATACGGATGGTGTGAGTGGCGTGCCTTCAGGGTTCACGGCTTTGGATCGTGTTACAAGTGGCTGGCAACGAAGCGATATGATTGTTGTCGCGGCTCGTCCGGCAATGGGTAAAACTGCTTTTGTCTTGTCCATGGCGCGCAATATGGCCGTTGAGTTTAATATTCCTGTTGCGATTTTCTCTCTTGAGATGGCCAGCGTCCAATTGGTGCAACGTCTTATTGCGAGTGAAACTGAAATTGATGCCGAAAAACTGCGAAAAGGTAGTTTGGCGGACCATGAGTTTCAACAATTGCATCAACGCATTTCTCGTATTTCCGAAGCTCCAATTTACATCGATGATACTCCCGGTTTGTCGGTGTTTGAATTGCGCGCAAAATGCCGCCGTTTGAAAGCACAACACGGCATTCAAATGGTTATCATTGACTATTTACAATTGATGACTGCAGGCGGAGATGGAAAAGGGGGCAACCGTGAACAAGAAATCTCAACCATCTCGCGAAGCATCAAAGGTATTGCCAAGGAATTGGATGTGCCTGTGATTGCGCTATCGCAGCTATCACGTGCGGTAGAAACACGCGGTGGCGACAAACGTCCTGTTTTGTCTGACCTTCGTGAATCTGGTGCGATTGAACAAGATGCGGATATAGTTGCGTTTTTATATCGTGCAGAATATTATGGTATCACTGAGGATCAGGATGGAAATCCCACTCAGGGCAAGGGAACC
>JBDKJN010000062.1:0-17155 GCA_039796595.1 Bacteroidota bacterium | reverse complement strand
GAAGGCATTTCAGGAGGAGACTATTATGTACATGCCTCATTCATTGGACTTGTCGATACCACCATCACCCCTTTTCATCTCAACGAAGGAAGCTCTCTGGTGCTTGATGCTATCGCCATGCGCAGCGCAGCGAATGAAACCAATGCCGTAGAAATAGTTTACACCAAACCATTGGTTCAGGTAGAAGCTGACAAAACCATTTTTAATGTGGAGGGAACAATAAATAGCGCTGGGCTAGACGCCCTGGAGCTGCTTCGCAAAGCGCCCGGTGTGATGGTGGACAACAACAACAACATCAGTGTTAAAGGACGTACAGGAATACAAGTGTACATAGATGGCAAACTTTCACCGCTCGACGAAGCTGGTCTGGCCGCTATGCTCAAAGGAATGCAAAGCAATAATATTGAAAGCATTGAAATCATCACCAACCCTTCCGCTAAATACGACGCAGCCGGAGGTGCGGGCATCATCAACATCAAATTAAAAAAGAACAAAAATCACGGCACCAATGGCAATGTGCAATTGGGTTATGCCATTCAAAAATTTGGAAAGTATAACGGTAGCTTCAACATCAACAAACGAAATGCGAAGTTCAACTTATTTGGCATGTACAGCAATTTCCAAGGTAAATCGTGGAATTGGATGGACCTCGATCGGATGCAAGTCGGCAATAGATATGATCAACGTACCAATACATACAATAAGAACAACGACCACAATTTTAAAGCTGGGGTTGATCATTACATCAACGATAAACAAACCATTGGCGTAATGGTCTCTGGCAATCTGGGCCTTGGAAAATCAGACAATGACAGCTACGCCTTAATAAGCCCGCTCAATAGCGATACCTGGGATAGCGAGTTATATGCAAGAAATATCAATGAGTCGACTCGCGTAAACATCAATGCGAATGTCAACTACCAATTTGCCGACACATTAGGACATACTTTCACAATGGATCTCGACTACGGCACCTACGCAATTGACAATACATCCGATCAATTCAACACCTATCGATATAACTCTGACGACGCTCCAAATCACATCGATTACGTTAACGACACGCAAGTCGACATTGACATCTCATCCGTCAAAGGCGATTACGAACAGAAACTGTGGAAAGGCAAATTGGGTGCGGGTTTCAAGTGGAGTCAAGTGGGCACAAAAAATGACTATGCTTTCTATGATAGTTATATGGGCATTGAGTTGCTCGACAGTCTGCGCAGCAATCTCTTTGATTACAACGAGGCCATTTACGCCGGTTACGTGAACTACAAGAAACAGTTCTCTCGAGTAGGCATCCAAACTGGTATTCGGGCTGAACAAACCGATAGTGAAGGAAACTTAATTAGTTATGTCGTGCTAAGCGATGAAGATCGACGCAATGTGAGACGATCTTATCTCAACTTTTTCCCAAGTGCAGCTTTGACGTACAACGTGAATGACACCAATCAATTTACGCTCACATATAGTCGTCGTATAGATCGGCCTTCGTACCAAGACCTGAACCCTTTTGAATACAAGTTGGACGAATTGAGTTATCAAGCAGGAAATCCATTCTTACAGCCGCAATACAGCAATGTTATGGAACTAACCTACACCTACATGTATGGAACAAATGCATCATTGGTATATAGCTATACCGAAGATTACATGACCAATGTTTTAGATACCGCCAACACACAAGCTTCATTTATCACGATGCGCAATATGGGACATGAAACTTGGGTCGGAATAAATCTGAGTTCTCCTATTCCACTCAGCAAAAAACTCAATTTGTTTGTTAATCTCAACGCCGGGTATAAAAAAATCGAAGGCACCTTGGATGGCGGCCGAGCAGTTGGTGTCGAAATTTGGTCATACAGCGGTTTTGGTCAACTCACCTATAAATTGCCGTACGCCATTACATTCGAAGCCAGCGGATGGTACAGTGGGCCAAGCGTCTGGGGAGCAACTTTTGTCAATCGCTCAATGGGCAGTCTGGATATTGCGGCCAAAAAAGAATTCTGGAACGGAGCAGCCAATTTGCGTTTAGCGCTCAGTGATGTCCTATACTCCAATCATTGGAGCAGCAGATCCGATAGCAATGGCATTGACATGCGAGCTCGTGGAGGCTGGGAGAGTCGTCAGTTCCGTGTTTCATTTGGTTACAACTTTGGTAACCGATACATGAAAAAAACCAATCGCAAGTCGGGGGCAGATGATTTGAATAGCCGTGTGAAATAATTTAATTCTTATGCTTAAAACCTTCCATTCCAAATACAACGGCAAACTCGAACTGCGTCAGGTACAAGGCAAAAAAGTGCTTGACACCAGACACACCAATTTTGGTTATGATAGCTTAGATGTATTATGGAAAGAGATTTTTCAGCGTTTCAAAATCCCACCATTCAAGCAGAGTTTAATCCTCGGGGTTGGCGCAGGCAATGTGATACAACGATTACGAGACGTTCACGACGATGGAAGAATTTATGCCATAGACATTGACCCCATTATCATTCGAATCGCGCTGAAAGAATTTGGACTTGCTAAGACTGCAGATCTCGAAATCCAATGCACAGACGCCGATCAGTATATCAGAAAAACACGACGTGCATTTGACTTCATTGTCATCGATCTTTTTTGCGACCACACGATGCCCGAATTTTTAAACGATCTAACTTTCTGGCGTTGCGCATTCAATAGAATACAGCCAGATGGTGCAATCCTCTGGAATACCAATCACACCGCTGACGATATCAAACAAATCAAACGCATGGCCCGAAACATGAAAATGCGGGTGGACGTTTTGAAAAGCAAAAACAATTGGAATACCGTGTATCGTTTTAGGAAGCTGTAGCGTTTTATTTGGATTATATTAGCTTTATTTTTAATCTAAATTGAAATGAAAACACTGCACTGCACTATTTTCATTATTAGCGTTTTTCTATCGACTTCTTGTCATCTACTCAGAAATAAAGAACCTTATTCCCGTGAAGGTAACGCGATTCATGTAAAAAGCACGACGTTCGACACATGCATGGTTTCAGGACATCCGAATTCCATTCATGTTGAAATCGAAAACTTGAGCAATGACACTTTACTAATCCCATACTATTTTTTGGCCCATTTCGATGTCACCAATACAGATTCCAGTAGAATATCTCGAGAGGCGCTCTATGAACCGGCCATTCATGATGACCAATGGAATGAAAGCACCTCTATCAACCCAAAAAGCGCATTGACGATCAATTTGCGTACTAATAGTTTTCTGCCATTTCGCAAACTCAATTCAAACCATGCCTTGTTATACTTCGGTAACATTGTATACTTTAAAAAAGAGGACAAAAAATTTAAGTATCCTATAACCCAAAAGCGCAAGGAAGTTTATAAGGTCATAGTGTGCAATAACTAATTCGCACAAACAGGTGGGTTAAGATGATCGATCAATTGTATAGTTTGCCGAATACTTACTCATCCGTAAGTCGATGAGCCCAGAATATTCATCGCAAACATTCGGATTAGTTTAGTATTAAAATCAAATCATCGTCAATTTGCTCTCTTCATTCATCAATCGTTCCCAACTCGTTACACGTTGGATGCTTGCAATCATAATTTCCCTATCTCTGATCATCAAAATCAATTTATCCCGCGATCAATACCTGCATGAATGGGATGAACGCTACCATGCCTTGGTGGCCAAAAACATGTTGGCTGATCCATTAAAGCCAACTCTCGTAGCACAGCCTATACATGAGTACGATTATAAAGATTGGACACTGAATCACATCTGGCTCAGCAAGCCTCCCATTCCTCTTTGGTGGGTTGCTCTCAGTCTGAAGTGCTTTGGCCTCAACGAATGGGCCGTGCGTTTGCCCGGTATCCTATTTGCACAAGCCATCGTACTGCTCGCTTTTGCAATCGGGCGAAGTTTACACTCTCATCGAATGGGCTTAGCCATGGCTCTTCTCATGGGCATTCATGGCATCCTCAACGATCTCTGTTCGGGCAGACTGAGCAGCGATGCTGTGGAAACATGTTTTTTGTTTTTTGTATTTCTTGGATGTTATGTCGTCATTGGCTTTGCCGACTGGTTTATGAAGTGGAAAGGATTCATAGTGGTTGGTTTCATTACGGGAATTGCATTGTTATGCAAATGGCAACCAGCACTAATCCTATTGGTGTTCATGTTTCTTTACCATCTACCGCAGCGCAATATTCGGAAATATCTTGTCAAGAGCACCGTGTCTCTGCTCATAGCATTAGGCCTTGTCGGTATTTGGGTGTATTTCTGTGTATTGAATTATCCTATCGAAATGCAATGGATGCTAAAATCTATGTTCACCCCATTTGTTGATGCCACACGAAACCCCGAAGGGCAATGGTACAGCTACCTCAAAGATTTTGGTTTATTCTTCGGTTACGGATCTTTCGTTCTTCTCCTTTGGTTTATTTGGAGAGCCTTTGTGCATCGTTCCATGCGCGATTTTGCATTATGGATGTGGATGGTACTTCCACTTTTCATCTTCTCCATGGCAGAAGTCAAAAGAGGAACCTATTTATTCATAAGTGCTCCTCCCCTGTTTTACCTCATATGTTATGCATGGCTAAATCGCGATCAATTGCAGCCGCGTTGGACAAGATTCCTACAATTGTCTGCTTTGGTTTCCATGATCATGATGGTTGGTTACTCGATCGAAAAACTATATCTCTTCCGCGAACGCAAACTCACAAAAGATTGGAGCGAACGCATCAAAAACGCTGATCCCAGACCAGGAACTGTTATTTACAATGAACCGCGTTACATCGAAATGATGTTCTATCACGATGTCACGGCCTATCCTTTTACTAAAGATGATGTGCCGTTATTCTCCAATCCACACTCTGCAGTCCTTCACGGCATCGCCCACTAAAACGCCGCACCGACGCCAGGCTTGGCGTCCTTTCAATTCGGCATAGCCGAATCACACGAACTTCGACAGACGTCTACCATTCAAACGCTTCCCATGGCGCGGGCTTAGCGAAGCGTATCCCGTGCCTGAAACTCTTTCGGGCTTGTAGCCCGGTGGACCCGCTTAATTAAAGAAACGAAAAACTCCTTAAGCGCAAAATAATGAAATCAAATAACAGCAATGTAACGCATGCTAAAACATTAAATCGATTCGGATAGAAATAGACAGGCCTTGCACTTCCCTATTATCAATCACCACTCAAATGACGATGAATACACTTTCTTATTCCCCACCGCATCGATGATAGTGAGCTCAAACTGATGTTTGCCACGTGTCATGCGTGTACTATCGAAGTAACACGTCAAGCGACTGGTCTTCGCATCGTACTCCATCAACACCCATTTTCCATCAATCTTTGGAATAATCTGATCCACACCGCTCAACCCATCGCTGATGCGCATGCTGAATTGGCTCCGACCTTTCATGTTGGCGGCAAAATCACCCGCCGAAATGCTTGGTGCAATGGTATCAATTTGAATACTATAATACCCCAAATACATGGGTTTGGCGCACAGCCATCCGTTTTCAACTTTAGTGACTTCGGCGTTAATTTTACTTTTATCTGGATCATAACGCACAATTACAGCCTTGTTCAAATGTTGGCTTGGCACTTTATCCGCACGCAAGCACACATCAAACGCATTGTGCACGGGTGTGTAATTCGATCCAATAAGATAGGTAGGCCCACATGTGTTTTGGATTTTCTGACTCGTTGAAATGGTCAAATCCAAATTGTCATACAAAGTCTGTGCAGGCATGGCAAGTCGAACGGTTTCGCTGGTATAAGCATTGTCTTTTTCCCAATCCCAAACCGCCAACGGCGCTGGCCCAGCAGCAGGTGCTCCAGCCTTGGAACTTCCTTGCACTTTGAATGGCAATACACTTTTGTTGCCTTCGTAATCATAAACGATGTATTCGCAAGAGTGCAAACGATCATCCTTAAAATTCAAAACGCCATCTTGAATCAAAGCCTCGTAAATATCCAGTGGATTTCCGGGGGTTCGATACGAAGAGTGAATGCTGCTGCGGTGCTGTTTAAATTTCTCATAAATGGTATGCGCATTCATCGCACGATTGGTGCTAAAATCAAGGCGATCCATGCGTTGAGCAAACACCAATTGACTGTCCACTCGGAGTTCGATACGATAAATACCGCAACGATTGCTGTTGCCGTCCAACGCATCGGTAGTGTGCACTGCAAATCCTATTGGCCCATGTACCGTGGGTACGGCTACTGGTTTAAGACTGCATTTACCTGACCCCACCTTTGTAGTCAGATTAAGCGGAATGTGTTTGCCATTGATCAAACTTTCATCGCCTAAAGGCAGAATCCAAATTCCGGATACCGAAGGCATGATTTTATCCTTGATTTTAAAACCAAAAAGTAGCGGATTCATAACCTTTTCACTCACCGTTTCGCGGATTTCAAAGTGCAAATGAGGGCCTCCACTACCTCCACTGTTGCCACTCAAACCAATGATTTCACCCTTTTTCACTGGAAGTAAGCTACTATCCGGAAACAAATCAACACTAAAGGACTGCAACTCATATTGTTTGGTCTTAACGTAGGCGTCTATTTTGTCCGCATACTTCTTCATGTGACCATAAACGGAGGTATATCCATTGGGGTGGGTTATGTACAGGGCATAACCATAGCCGAAGGGCGACACTTTGATACGGCTCACATAACCATCAGCTACCGAATACAGATTTAATCCCTCTTGTTGATTGGTTTTAATGTCCAGACCAGCGTGAAAGTGGTTGGTGCGTAATTCACCAAAATTTCCACTGAGATTCAATGGAATATCCAAGGGCGAACCGAAATAATCTTGAGGATACTTCGACGTGGTTTGTGCCTGTAACCTGGAAACCCAGACTAAACAAATCAGGATAAAAAAGAATCGTATATTGTAAAAGAGCATTTTAGCCATGATAATCCGATATAAAAGCAATGGTCTAAGTTGCAGATTTGCAATTATTTCGCCAAAGACACGTGGAATTGATATCAACACTGCGGCAAGCATAACCCGTCAACGGATTTTATGAAATTTGTTATACATTTGACCAAACCAACTACATCATTGGGACTTGCCTGACA
Organism: Bacteroidota bacterium; assembly: GCA_039796595.1. GTDB lineage: Bacteria > Bacteroidota > Bacteroidia > Flavobacteriales_D > Sanyastnellaceae > CANHSF01. The sequence goes on along the minus strand of JBDKJN010000062.1, from coordinate 10,066 downwards.
ACCAAATCCCATCGATTTGAATTAAAGCATTTTAGATAGATTTTGGAAACACTTGACCATAAGTCATTGAACAACGAGCAGCTCATTCGCGTTCGCGAAAAAATCGCTCTATTGGGCCAATCGAAGGTCGAACTCGAGGCACAAGTTGAACGCCTTCGAAAAGAGTGTGATTCCCTGTATAAAATCAATGCAGAGCTTCAAATCCAAATCGACGAGCTCAATGACAAAAGGGCCGAGTTGGAATTACGCCAATCGCCGGTAAACAATGTGCAAGATGATATGCGCGTGCGTACCAAAGAGAGAATCAGCGAATTGGTAAAAGAAATCGATGATTGTATAACGCTCCTCAACACTTAAATATATCTGATATGAGCGAAATTTCCATCAAAGTAACCATCGCGGGTCGAACCTATCCGCTCACGATAGCTGCCGCTGACGAACATCGTATCAGGACCATCGAAAAAAAGTTAGAGAGCACATTCAATTCTTTTCAAGAGGCATACGCCGTCAAAGACAAACAAGATTTATTGGCCATGGCTGCCTTGCAGGTTCTTGCAAGTGCGCCCTCTACACCAGAAAAAGTTATTGAAACCGTTGTGGAGACCATTACGGTTGAAAAAGAAATAGTGGTGGACAATAGCGCAGACTTGTCTGAACTCGAAACTGAATTGGACCTTTATCTTTCCTCGAAATCGGCTTAGAGCCGACTCTTTTGAGAAGTTCACCAGGACTTCAGATTCTCTCAAAAACACTGGCGAAGTGTCGTCAGTCAGCTAACGTTATATAAATTTTTTACACACAAACAATGGGAGATACAATGACCGTATTGATCGCAGCGTTTGCCGGTGTAGCCGTAGGTGGTGGTATCACCTGGTTCGTTTTGAGCAATGTACTCAAAACCAAACGCGACGGTATTCTGGCAGAAGCAACGAAGGAAGGGGAAACCATCAAGGAGAAAAAAATCCTTGAGGCTAAGGAGCGATTCTTGGAAATGAAGGCACAGCACGAAAATGAAACGCGCGAAAAGAACAAGCGCATTCAACAAACCGAAGACAAACTCAAAAGTCGTGATCGCGATTTAGCACAACAAATCGAAAACTATAAGCGTAAAGAAAAGGAAATCGACAACCAACGCGATAACCTCACTAAACAACACGAAACAACGCAGCGCAAGCAATCTGAACTCGATAAGAATATTCAGAAAGCTGTAAGCCTGCTTCAGGATACGGCTAAAATGACGGCGGATGAGGCCAAATCCAAATTGATGGATCAACTCAAAGAGGATGCACGTAACGCGGCAGCTGGTCAAATCCAACGCATCGTCGACGAGGCTAAACTCAAGGCTAATCAAGACGCTAAGCGTATAGTGATTCAGACGATTCAACGCACAGCTGTTGAGCATGCGGTGGAGAATAGCGTTTCAGTATTCAACATCGAAAACGATGAAGTGAAAGGTCGTATTATCGGTCGCGAAGGCCGCAATATCCGTTCACTAGAAGCTGCAACGGGCGTTGAAATCATCGTTGATGACACGCCTGAAGCTATTGTACTTTCATGCTTCGATCCTGTACGTCGCGAGATTGCTCGTCTATCCCTTCACCAATTGGTAACGGATGGCCGTATCAACCCACAACGCATCGAAGAAGTTGTTGCCAAGGTGACCAAAAACATCAACGACGAAATCGTTGAAATCGGTAAACGTACGTGCATCGACTTGGGCATACACGGTCTTCACAGCGAACTTATTCGTATGGTAGGCCGAATGAAATACCGTTCATCGTACGGTCAAAATTTGTTGCAACACTCACGTGAAGTTGCGAACTTATGTGCTACCATGGCGAGCGAACTGGGTCTTAATCCTAAGGCTGCAAAACGCGCTGGTCTTCTCCATGACATCGGCAAAGTGCCAGATGATGAGAGCGAATTGCCACACGCAATCTTGGGTATGAAACTCGCCGAGAAATATGGCGAAAAACCAGATATCTGCAATGCGATTGGTGCTCACCACGATGAAATCGAAATGACTACGTTGTTGTCGCCGATCATTCAAATCTGTGACGCTATCTCAGGTGCTCGTCCAGGTGCTCGCCGCGAAGTGGTAGAAGCTTACATCCAACGACTACGCGATTTGGAAAACATGGCACTCGAAAACAACGGAGTATCTAAAGCCTTTGCCATCCAGGCAGGTCGTGAACTTCGTGTAATGGTAGAAGCTGAAAAGGTAACCGATGATCAAGCTGACGCATTAGCTATTAGCCTAGCATCGCGCATCGAAACCGAAATGACTTACCCAGGTCAAGTGCGTGTAACAGTCATCCGCGAAAAGAGAGCGGTTGGTGTAGCTCGCTAAGACAAGAATAGTTCAAAACTAAAAACGGCCGGAGTTCATACTTCGGCCTTTTTTATGTTCAATTTCGGAAATCTCTTTCATGACCGAAGGCCGAAGCATTCAACGATTTAAAATTTAAATATTTAAAGAACGATGACGAGTCAAAAACTGACGCATCACCCATCTTCAATTTAAGGCTTCATGTTGTTTCAGAAGTTTGCAGGTCTTCAAGACAATCATCTTTCCAGGCCGTCGGCAAATTTAGGTTCTTGGGAAGATGACTCAACGGCCCCCACCTTCAAGAGAAAACGTCTGTATCGACGCCAGGCAAATGGCTCTGCCCCAGGTAACCTAAAAGTCACAATTCGGTCGTTTAGCTCCATTACAATCCGAGCTGACTCATCTTTAAAACAAAAAAACCAAGGCATTCACCTTGGTTTTCTCTTGTTGTTTAGTTGGTCTTTTCCGGATCCTGCTCACGGGCATAATCCAAAAGAAATTCTTCCCTTTACTTACTCAATCTTACAATTGAGTCTTGCTCATTAAAATTTCCAATCGATACCCACGCTCGGTAAAATTGGCAACTGATCAACACGTTCGCCGCTGATACGATCAATGTAAAACACATTGCGGCGATCATACGCATTGGTCACTCCGACATTGATATCCAATTCCATGGTCTTCTTGATTTTGATCGAACGCTTGGCGTTCAAATCCAAGCGATGGTAGAAAGGCAAACGACCTTCATTCAAACCTGCAAATTGCACAGCCAAATAATTGCTATTGCTACCTACATAGTCCAAACTAATACCTCCGTTCACATCCTGTGCCTGGTAGTATCCCTGCGATTGCGTGAAAGGCAAACCACTACCCATGTTCCAACGTGCACTTATTTCGTAATTGCGGTTCTTGCCCAATTTGTATGAAGTTACAAAATTGACATTGTGACGACGATCAAAAACAGGACTGTAAAAAGCATCGTTACCATTCCAGCGATCCACCTTACCGATAGAATACACCAACCAGAGGTACAAGCGCTTATCCTCATATTTCAACACCATATCACAACCTGCAGCCCAACCTGTTTCAATCACAAAATCCTGCTTAAAAAAGTCTGGTTTATCCTTATTTTCAGCAGTGTTATTATAAATCTTATTGCGATTGATATTGGTCAATTGACGGAAGTCCTTAAAATACCCTTCCATGTTTAGGTTCAATTTTTCAGTAATGTCAAACTCAAAACCCAAAACATAGTGAATAGCTTTTTGAAGTGAATTTTGGCGCTCTACCTTTTCCTTTTCTCCTTTGATATTGCTGTCGATATAGGTATCAGGCAAGTCTTCCGGGCCTGCCAAAAATCCGTAAAATAAATTGACCACATCACGGTCACTATTGGTCGCCATCAAATTTTGTGTATATATACCAGCAGCTCCCTTTAGACGCAAACGCTCATTCCATTTGTACTTCACTCCAATTCTTGGTTCTGGTGAAAACACTCCCAACGAACCGTAATACTGCAAACGAAGACTTGGTTCTACGACCAATTTTTTGCGGTTAAACTTATAATCCACGAATCCATTTAACTCGCTGGTACTTTGAGCAAGATCCACTTTCTCTTGCGGATTCAAAATTGAAAACGTCGAGAATTGCGTGTTAAATCCAACAGCTTCTATTCCATAACGCAAGACATCCTTTTTGATATTGTATTTAAAATCCAAACCAAAATTGAACGATGAAATCGAACTAAAACGATCGGGCAAACTCAATTCGCTCAAGTTCACTTTATAATTACTAAATGCAAAAACGCCATTGATCAAAACAGGAGACGAACCAGGTGCCACAACAAAGTTAGCCCCAACACCATGGCTCTTCCAGCTCAAGTCAGACAAACTTTGGTAGTTGGTAACAGCATCATTGAAAGAAAAACCAAAGAGGTTGACCTTTGATCCATTGCCCCCGCCCATTGATATTTTCCCGTAAATGTCCGTAAAATTAAAAGGCAGACCATTGCCTTCATTAACGTATGGATAAAGTGTTTTGGACGTGCGATCAAGGTATGAATGCTTCGCAGACAAAACGTAAGATATACCTCCTCCACTGGCATTTAATTTTTTTATTGGTCCATCCAATTGCAGCTTGGCACCGAAGGGTGATAGTCCAACATTACCATTGTGTTTAACCTTATTACCGTCGCGTGTGCTGATGTCCATAACAGATGAAATTCGACCGCCATATTGTGCACTGAACCCACCTGTATATACATCCGCATTGGCGATGATGTCGGTATCAAAAACACTATACAAACCAATTGAGTGAAACGCGTTGTAAACAATCATTCCATCCAACAATACCTTGTTTTGCACGGGCGATCCACCACGAACATAAATCTGTCCTCCTTGGTCACCTGTTGAAATGAAACCTGGTAAAGTGGTCAGCATTTGAGCCAAATCAGCCTGTCCACCCACGCCCGGTACTCTTTTGATATCCTTCGGGCGAATCGTTTCAACTGAAATATTTACGTTGTTGCGTTTGGTGCTCTGTTCATCGCTAATCACAATCTCCTTCAACTCGACATCTCCCTTTTGCAATAACACATTGATGGTAATAACGCCATTATTAACCACTTTAACGGTATCCCGGAAAGTCTCGTACCCCAACAAATTCACCAAAAGAACATAGGTGCCCGTAGGAATCTTCGTGAGTGAATAATACCCATTGTCATCTGTTTGTGTGCCAAAAGTGGTATTCTCTAAACCCACCGTCAAAAACAACATGGGCTCACCATTTGAAGCATCTTTGACAAATCCTTTGACGGTGCCTTGTGCGACTGTCGTTTGTGCGAAAAACAACCAAAGACCAAGTACAGGTAAAATACGTAATGCTGAATTCATAATAATGTAGATTCATGCCGATTCGACATGAGGTGCGCGAATGTACAAAACAAGCTTAATGTTCAGATCATTGGACCAACCGAAATACACCGAATTATATCAGTTTTGACAACTTATTACCCAAAAAGCGCTACTCCTATCCCCAATCGATGGTCATTTTAGCGATTCGTTGAGCCATCGTCTCACTCGACATCTTTTCGCGCAAACCGTCGACCATGATGGGAAAAGCAAATGGCGTTGGCTTTTCGGGTTGTCGAATTACAATGTGTTGGGTGTTGATCCGGTCTAAAGCCGCACGCATACGAGGAATCTCCAGTTCAAAGTGGAGCACCTCATCATAGGATTGTCGCAACAACAAATTATGTGGATCGTAGTCCTGAAGCACGTCGAAAATCAAACCTGCAGAGGCCATCAAGTGCCGATCGCGGATAGGTGCGCCTGGAAATCCTTTAAAAACTAAACCAGCAATCGATGCCACTTCCTTAAATTTTCGTTTGGCCAATTCGGTTGCATTCACACCGGCAAGGAGATCGCGCTCCAAACTTTCGGTATCCGTCAATCCATTCCCCAAAGCGTCCTCTAATGGAATAGGTTGATCGCTGAGCATTTCGAATCCATAATCATTATAGGCCAGTGAAAACGAAATGGGCAACATTTGCCCAATCCTAAAAGCAAACAAACTCGCCAATCCTTGATGCACAAACCTTCCTTCGAAGGGATAAACCAGCAAGTGGTGGCCGTCTTCGGTATAAAACTGCTCAATCAATAATTCATGTTTTCGCGGCAAATACGAGCGCTCATGCTGCAACAACATCAAATCTGCTATGTGTATCAATTCTGGCTCTTCTATTGTTGTCAGGTTTTTTCCTTCGACCATGTCGCGGGCGAGTTCCAATTTACCTCGAATTAACTCAGACATCTTGTTTGAAAGTGGTAACCTCCCCCCCAACCACGCTGGCACCCTTCCTTTATCAGAATTCGATTTTTTTACCGTGGCGGTCAATTCTTTCACGCGTATCAATTCCCAACTTTGTCCCGACAACCAAAACACATCACCTTCCTTCATCGAGGAAATAAAAGTCTCTTCGACATGTCCTACAAAACCGCCGCGTTGTTTCTTCACTTGAATCATGGTGTCACTCACGATTGTTCCAATGCTCAGCCTATGTCGTCGGGCGATTTTTTGATCGCTCACCTTCCACAAACCATCTTTCAAGACTATTTTTTGGAACTCAGAATATTTAGACAATCCCAATCCGCCGCTTGATACAAACTGCATAACCCATTTCCATTCCTCATCCAGCAATGATTGGAAACTGTACGTTTGACGTAACTCTGCTATGATCTGTTCTTCATTGAAACCCTCTCCAAGCGCGAGTGTCACCACATATTGGCTAAGCACATCAAAAGTCAATTGAGGATGAATACGTTCCTCAACAATGTGGTGCTCAGCAGCAAAACGCAATGCGCTTGCTTCAATCAACTCGAGAGAATGCGTTGGCAAAAAATAAATTTGACTCTTCTCTCCTGGCCGATGGCCGCTGCGTCCCGCTCTTTGAAGAAACCTTGCTACTCCTTTCGGACCACCAATTTGAATGATGCGTTCGACGGGAGCAAAATCGACTCCTAAATCCAAACTTCCCGTGCATACAACTGCCTTCAATCTTCCATCGTACAGTGCATCCTCCACCCAATGACGAATCTCCTTACTCACACTTCCGTGATGCATGGCAAGTAATCCTGCTAAATCAGGACAAGCCTCTAGTAATTTCTTGTACCATATTTCGCACTGTCCACGGGTGTTTGTAAATATCAAAGTTGATTTGCTCTGTAAAATCAAAGGCACAATTTCATCCGTCAAACGAATTCCCAAATGCCCTGCCCACGGTAATTTTTCTACGGTTTCCGGCAATATGGACAAAACTTCGATATGTTTTTGAATAGAGCTCTTCACCCATACACCACCTTCACTTCTTTTTGGCCCCATCAATACATCCATCGCTTGGGCCATATTGCCAATCGTCGCGCTAATGCCCCAGGTGCGCATTTGTGGTGCCAACGTGCGGATCCGAGACAAGGCCAATTCTAACATGACTCCTCGTTTGCTGCCCATCAGCTCATGCCATTCGTCAGCAACTACTAACTCAAGGTGTTTAAAGAATGAATGATGACCTTTGCGAGCAAGGAAAAGATGCAAACTCTCTGGTGTCGTAATCAGGATATCAGGTGGTGTTTGAAACACCGCATCCTTCGTTTTTTGATCGCTATCTCCCGTTCGAATGGCAACCGTGACCGCAGAGCCGGTGCTGTCTATAACCCGTTGAGCCGCTAATTCTATTTCCTTGGCAAGCGCTCGTATAGGGGTCACCCACAAAAGTCGAAGACCTTTTTTTGCTTCTTTACCCTGAAGTATAAAAGGCAATAAAAGTGAATACGTTTTCCCGCTGCCTGTTGGAGCGTTCACAATACCTTCCCTACCATTGAGATAATTCTGCCAGGCCAACTTCTGGAATTCCGCTGGATGCCAATCACGGTCGGTCATCCATTGATGGCAGCGCATCAATGTTTCGGTGGACTCTTTGCTGCTTCTGACGGCTCCCATTCGAGCAAAAATAGTCCACTATTTGGATTTTTACGCCTGGCAAAGTCTTACGCAAAACCCTTTATTCGTTGCGCATCGCCCCCATTGCCGGCCACAAAATCAGGGTTCTATTCAAAAAATAAACTCCTTTTCAAGACTTTAATTATCTTCGTACTCTGCAGGAGAAATCAAAACAGCCAAAATCCCAAAACTTCATCAGTTTTCATTTTTGGCCTTGTTTTTGAAATTCGCCTTTTATAATTCACAAACAAAAATGAAAAATTTACTTGTACTTCTTTGTTTTATGGGCCTTTACAGCCTTAATACCATTGCCCAAACTGACAATGACTATGAGGATTTGTTGATTTTATTCGTCGACGAGAAATACGAAAAATGCCTCTACAAAGCCGAAGGTTACACGCTTAATGAAAAAACCAAGAAGGACCCGTTGCCTTATTTGTTTGTTTCTCGCTGTTACTTCCAGATTTCCAAAATGGACGAATTCAAAGAAAAGTATCCAGACCCATTTAAGGATGCGATGAAATATATCAGCAAGTACGCGGCTAAAGACAAAGAGCGTAAATATGCTGCGGACTACGAAGAGTTCTTGTCAGATTTGCGCAAAGAGGCCATTGCTATGGCTGAATCTCAGTTTGCATCGCAAAAATACACAAAGGCAAAAACGCTTTATGATCAGATCGCCGATATGGATCCAAACGATGCTGGAGCGCAAATCATGTTATGTATTACTTTTTCTGCAATGAAAGCAAAAAAAGATGCCGAATTAGCCATTGCAAAAGCGGATGCTCTTCTGGCAGAAAAGAAAGCTTCAATGCTACCTGAGCAAAAAGACTTACTAAAAAACAGCATTATTTCATACGCTGAATACCTCAACAATCAAGGCGATCGCACAGAGGCTATCGAGTGGTTAGAAAAAGGTTTAGAGTACTTTAAAGAAGATCCTGAATTCAAGGTCACCTACGAAACCATTAAGGGATAGTATTACGACTTAAAAACATGAACCGACTCAACATGAGTCGGTTTTTTTTTGCTCATTTGGAAAGGTAGATGCTTCAAAAGGTACATTTCGCTGACCCAGATCACCAATTGTGATCATGTAATAGAATACATTTGTAAAAAAACACTTTATGAGAAATGCATCGCTTTTCCTGACATGGTCACTACGTAGCCTTATCTTGATAGGAATTCTATTGGTAACCCCTAGTTGCGCCTCCGACGACCAGAGCGACATGCATCTGCTCACGCCAAAGGATGTTGTAGCTCAACGTACAAAAACCCCTAATTTGAAAATCGTCGATGTACGCACGCCTGAAGAATTTGCTGCAGGACATATCGAAGGTGCCATGCTAATCAATTGGAACGATCCAAAATTCGAACAACTTATATCAGCTCTTGATAAATCACAACCTACTTTGGTCTATTGCGCAGTTGGCGGTAGAAGTGGAAAAGCCTATACCAAGCTAAAACAGATGGGATTCAATCAACTTTTTGATATGAAAGGTGGTTTTGATGCATGGAAAAAAGACAAGTTACCTATAGCCTACTAATGCAATGAACGCAAAGTTTGGAGAACTTATTCACTCAGATCGTCCTGTCTTGGTTGATTTTTTTGCTACATGGTGTGGACCATGTCAAACCTTAGGTCCAATACTTCAGCAACTCAGTTCCGATATGGGTGATGCTGTTCGGATTATCAAAATTGATGTCGACAAAAATCAATCGATCGCCTCAATGTACAACGTACGTTCTGTGCCCACTCTTCTTCTTTTTCAAAACGGCGAACTTAAATGGCGAGGGGCAGGAGTGATTCCCGCTCATCAACTACAATCCATCATAAAACAACACACGGATGCAAAAGTGGCTTGATATCATCACACAATCCTATCATGGATATTGGTCGTATCTCTCCTATGAACTGCTCCACCCCAGCTGGAACAACTATTTTTACTGGCTCATTGGTCTCAGTATTCTTACCTGGGCGCTTGAATTGTTGTTTCCCTGGCGCAAAAATCAAGCGGCTTTGCGCGATGACTTTTGGCTAGATGCCTTTTATATGCTTTTCAACTTTTTCCTTTTCTCATTGATTGGATTCAGTGCGATTAGCAATATTGGGGTTGAACTCTTTAATGAAGGCCTACACTCCATAGGCATTCACAATCCGATCCTAATCCACATGGAAAATCTGCCGGTTGCCATCCGAATGATCATTCTGTTTGTTGTTAGCGATTTCATCCAATGGAACAC
>JBDKJN010000061.1:0-2616 GCA_039796595.1 Bacteroidota bacterium | reverse complement strand
TTCATATTGCCAGCAATGACGATACCTGAATCGTCGACATCAATTCCTGCACCGTAAGCTACGATGCTATTGAATGTGCGGAAAGAACGCGCATTGACCACCGTTCCATCGGCATCGACCGAAAATACGTAGCCCGGATATTGATTGTAAGTAGCTTCAAATTCAAATTCCATATCGCCAATGCTCATTGCGCCAGCATACCAGCCCGTGCAGTATAGACGACCATTGTGATAAGCGATATCCCCAGCGCCATCATCATTGACGCCGCCGAAACTCTGCAACCAAACCGGTTCGAATGCACTGTTGAACTTGGCCAAATAGACATCGAAGTAACCCGCCGAAATAACGCTCAAATCGGCGATCCGAAGCGTGTCTGTATATTTTCCAAATGCATAGATATTGCCAAATTCGTCTTGCACCATCTTGGCTCCTTGTTGCACGCCGGTATTGGGTTCACTGCTGTAATTGGACACCTGAGCGGTAGAGCTTGCCCATGAAAAAAGTACGAGGGTAAAAAGGAAAATGATTTTCATACCTCAAAAATAGCATGTGTCATGACCTCTACCAAAAACGCTATGTCGATGGCACTTACTCAGAGGCCCTAAGCCTCATCCACCGCGCTGGAGTGTTGATCACTGGGTGGTTGCAACTGAACCAGAGGCCTGCCCTTTAAGGCTTGCACCAATGCAGCAACGGCTAGTAAAAGATAGAACACGACCGCGATCATGGTGACGCGAGTGTTTTTGAAAAGATAATAGGCCAATAAGGGAAGAATTTGCAAGGCATGCATACCGATGAAATGAGCCACCCGAGCATCGCCCCACTTGGTGCTCCAATTCAAAATGGGCAATCCTGGGCCACCATCTGCGCCACCTATCGTATGAGACAAACGCGATCCCATCAAAAAACCTTGGAACGAAAAAATCACGAAAATGACTATTCCCCAGCGAATAGCCGTTATATAGTGAGATGGAAGTTCTGGGAAATCATTGACAAAAAAAAGATACCCAAAATAAGCAGTATAGGCAGTTACCACGGATGCAGCGATTGCCATCATAGCATACATAGCGCTATGAAAGGGTGTGCTCACATTAAAATGCGATTGTTCGCCTTGTGCCGCTTTCCAGCCTATGTAAACGATTTCAAAGCCAAACATGATCACGACCGTCCATTGAAAGTAAGAAGGACTCCATGATTGAAGATAGTGAACAAACCACGCCATGCTCCAGGCATACATAGCTATTGATACAGCAAACTTAAACGGCTTGTACCATGCGTTCACCTGTTGTACTTTGATCTCTGTAGTAGCCGACAACACTAAAAAAATGATCGCAAATATCCAGCTTACTGCACCGAAAACGAAGAGCACTGAATTGCGTGAACGAATTTCATTAATGAATTCCATCATGAGTCAAAAGTTTACACAAAAGAAAAACCTAATCTGTGCTTGTTTTTACATTTTGAAAATGAAATGTCATTTTTAGCTGTTGAACTTTCGTAAGACGCAATTCCATTAGCAATGCCTATAGAATTTTGTTTAACTCTTCAATTGACTTTCAGTTCATTGAACAGAAATTCCGTATACTTCCTTTCATAATTCAAACCACCACAACTGTGAAGATTCGTGTGAAGTGCCCCATCAACCACAACAAATAGTTTGTCATGAGACAACAAAGCTTCATAGTTCTTCCGATTGAACTCGACTGGAATTTTTTCATCCATTGAACCATGACCGAAAAACACCGGACGATCAATTGATGCACAATGTTTAGATGGATTTAGAAGACTTGGATCAAAACCTGCAATTGCCGCACTTCGCTGCAAAGTCCGATGAACTAAATTTGGACAGGACCATGAAGTCCAATTCGTCCAATACTGGTTCATGACGGCTTCCAAATCGTGATAGGTGCTTTCTATGATGCCGCATCGGATGCGTTCATCTGCCGACATGACCTGCAGCGCTATTGCCCCACCTAAGGATGAACCATAAATCGCTATAGGTGCTGATGGTGCACAACTCTGTACATGGTCAATCACACGAATGATATCTGGTACTTCTTTTCCGCCATAGGTGCAATAATCACCACCACTTTGCCCATGTGCACGCAAATCGAAAAGTGCAACATTTAGTTGAAGCTTGTTAAGTCGCTTCGCAAAATCGAAGAAGAATTCCTTGCAAGCGCCTATTCCATGAACAAGAACAATTGTACCCTTGGCTTTCTCGGCCGGAATGAAATATCCATGAATTTCTGCGCTATCCATTCCTTGAACGACAAACTCCTCAGCTTTTAAGCCATTATCGGCAGGCATAACTTTGCCATTTAAATATTGTCCGTTGAAAATGTCAACGCGATGCGGTCGAATGGCGATATATGGCAAAACGTTGCATTCGAGATGCAACCAACCACAAACTGCCAATGCCATTAAGAATAAAGTTCCGTATAAAAGGACTTTTTTTCTTTTTGAGGTATTTCGATTGATTGTTTGAATTGGTCCTCCACTGTCCTGTTCCATTTTCCAAAAATATGCGAATGCCATCTCGCAACTATGTAGTTAGAATCCTTTAACAAAACGTCCTTTTCGTTTAGGAATAGCCTAGAAGCCGAGGTAAAAAGA
>JBDKJN010000060.1:0-9710 GCA_039796595.1 Bacteroidota bacterium | reverse complement strand
GAAGTCAAATTCCCTGTGACGTTTAAGACACGCACTGGACTATTGCCACAAGCATTTTGAGCGGTAACGGAAATGGTCGCTGTAACAAATCCAGCCGATGGTACAACGGCATCGATGGAGTTGTTTCCATTATTGAGAACAGTCCAACCTGCTGGTAAACTCCAATTGTAGTTGGTCGCTCCAGCGATCGCCGGTATGGAATAAGTATAGGTGCATCCACCACAGAGGCCCGAGGTAGTTCCAGAAATGTTTCCTGGCTGTGATAAAGTAGATTGTACAGTAATGCTTTTTGGCAATCCTGTAACACAAGCATTGGATGCGCGAACTGAGATGGTTCCCGATGCAAATGGAGTAGGGAAGGTAACGTTTATGCTAAGTCCATTATTAGCACCATTGATAATGACGCCACTAGGCACTGTCCAGACGTACTGTGTTGCTCCAACGACCGCACTACTGGTGAATGTATGCGTGCTTCCACCACAAACTGCAGTTGTTGGGCCACTCAGTGTCGTTGGTATACTCAGTGAGTTGCTGATGTTAAGTACACGTGGTGTCGCGGATAAGCCACTGCAGTTGATTGCTCGCACGCTCAAGCTACCTGAACTGAAACCGGCATTGAAACTAACAGTAACATTGGTTGTCCCTTGGCCAGATACAATACTCGCATTGGCAGGTGGTTGCCATTCATAGCCTGTTACATTGCTCATGGCCGCTATGTTGTATGTCAAAGTTTGTTGGCCACAAACCCCTAAGGATTGTCCACCAATAAGGCCTGGGGTAGAAGGTAAATTCACCCGATTGATCGTTCGGTATCGCGATTGACCAACCCCCGTGCAATTAGTGCCAACAACGTTTAGCCCACCAGTTACATAATTACTGGCAAAAGCAACGGTAACTGTTGTTGTTCCTTGGCCAGAAAGTATGGTGATACCATTCGAAGCAGTCCATTCGTGGCTGGTGGCGCCGGTTGCTGCAGACACGGAGTACGTGGCCTCGGTTCCTGGACAAATCACCGTCGAACCGCTCACTTGTCCAGGTCTTCCAGGTACTGTTTGTTTGTTGATTTTAACTGTGCGTATCAAACTCCCGCCGGTACAGTTAAAGGTTTGAATGGTCAGGTTTCCAGTGACGAAACTTTCATTGTAGCTAACCGAAATATTGTTTGTGCCTTGTCCGGATAATAAGGTGCAGTTATTCGGAACCGTCCAGACGTAATTTTCAACGTAATTTAATGGGGCGATGCTGTAGATGTAAACAGAATTATCCGCACAAACTTGAACATTACCAGCTACGACACCAGGGTATGGAGCAATGCCGCTGATTGGTGTCAACAAAGTGCATGACGTGGGTGCAGATGCACAACTGTATTGTGGAGTAACACAAAGTTGTCCTCCCAAGAAGTTTGGTGCAAAGGCAATGGTGATTTCAGAGGAACTGGAAGTGCCTGTGCATAAAGCGGGCAATTGCCAGACATAATTTTGAGCTCCTGAGGTTGTATTAAAAGTATAAGTATTTCCACCACAAAGTGTAATTGGTCCACTTACCGTTGCGGGCCCAGCAGTCGAGCCGGGATATACTGATGCATTGGTGTCGTCGCAATCGCCGTTACTTAATGCATAGCCAGCTGGAGGAGTATTGCCCATACATAGAATGGTACCAGCACCTGTTCCATAGGTGTCTCCATCCAGGTCAGTGTATACGGTCAGGGATTGCCAAATGGTATTGTTATTAGGTGCACAATCTTGCGCATTCATCGTTCCGTCGCCATCGATATCTGTATCAATACAATCCGCAATACCATCGTTGTCGGTATCGGTAAAAGATTCATCTACGAATCCATTGCAATTGTCATCAACTCCATTACAAAGTTCTGTGGCTCCTGGATGGATAGTATTGTTATTGTCATTGCAATCCCCTGCTAAGGGTGCATATCCTTGAGGTTGTTGACAACCGGTTTGTGAGGTTGAGGATAAGCCATAACCATCGCCATCATTATCTAGATACCAAGTTTGAGTGGATCCAACAGCAATCGTGATGGAGTTGCTGTTGAATGTTGTAGCATTGGTCGCATTGTTTCGTTGCCATACTCGCACATAGTCAACATCCATGCTCACAGGAAATGTGGTGGTGCCATCAGGATAGCCAGGCCAATTGCCTCCAACAGCAACATTCAGCAATAGGAAAAAGGGTTTTGTGAATTCATCCACACTATTGTTAGAACTTGAAATAATATGCTCATGGTAAAATTGACCATCCATAAAAAATTTCACTTTCAAACTATCCCATTCCACCATGTAGTCATGATATCCATCAACTGCTGTATTGATACTGCCCGAGTTATGTGTCCAACCATTGTTGCTCCAATGCGTGGTACCATATATCACTGCTTCATTATTGATATGTTCCATGATATCGATCTCGCCGCAGGCAGGCCATGAGACCTGATCGATATTCGCCCCAAGCATCCAGAAGGCAGGCCAAATGCCTTGTCCGGTAGGAATCTGCAACCGGCCACTTACACGACCATACTTAAAACTGAAGAGATTTTTTGTGATCAATCGCGCTGAAGTGTATTGCAAGCCCTGAGGTCCATCATTGCGCGCGACGATGTGCAACTGCCCATCATCGAATTGAATATTGTTAGAAGAGTTAGTGTAATTCTGCCATTCATTATTTCCCCAGCCGGTTGCACCCGTTTGTGGAGTCCATTTGGTTAAGTCCAATGAAGTTCCATTGAATTCATCGTTCCAAATCATATTCCACGGAGCGTTTTGGCAAGTAGAATTCGATGTCAACACACATTGGATGGTTTGACCAGAAAGTAAATTCGATGAAGTGTAAGTCGGACTGTTAGTACCAACATTATTGCCATTCACTTTCCATTGGTAACTTGGATTGGTTCCCGCGTTCAATGCCGTTGCATTAAAGGTCACTTCCTGTCCAGAGCACCAATTGCCACCGTTGGATGAACTGATGGTGATCGATGGAGTTGCTGGATTGTTTCGTTGAACCACAATAGCATTTGAGTTCGCCACCAAAGATGACCCACAACCTGCGCCGCCCGTGATGCTGCAGCTCACCGATTGGCCTTGTACGAGTTGATGACTGGAATACGTATTTTGATTAAGTCCCACGGGAATACCGTCAACATACCATTGATACGCTGGTGTTGAAGTTGTATTGGTTGTCGTGGCTGTAAAAGTCAAATCGGTAAGAATACAACTTGGATTCGAGCCTGTAGTGATAGCTATCTGAACACTGGGCGTTGGCCCATTACCCGTACCTGGAGGATCACAGCTCCCCCAGCAAACGGGACTTAATATTGTATTTTGAGAGACATTGATGAATCGGTTGGTAAATCCGAAATTGGTAACTGTACAAGGTGCTCCGACAGGTAAGTTTTCTGCACCCAGCCAATTGTCGTGCGAGAATTTATATTCGAAATATCCACTTTGCAAAGTGATGGTCGCTGTCCAAATACCATCGTTATTGGGATCACTCATAGCAAGGCAGTTTCCACACCAATTGTTGAATGTACCGCTCACATATGGAGTAGTAAAAGAAGATACTACGGACATATCTACTGCGAAGGTGACATCGAAACTGGTGCAGGCTGTGCAGAGTCCCCAACACATGATGGGCAATACCATGTTGCCCGTTACTTGTAAAGTCCTATTGGTAAATTGACCAGATGTCGCAGTGCATGACGAACCTACAGCTAGAGACTCTTGTTGAGACCAGTTGTCTGCAGAATATTTGTATTCATAATATCCCGCAGGTAAATCAATAGTTGTTTCCCAAATGCCGTCGTTGTTGGAGTCGTTCATGGCATTACACGTGCCACACCATCCGTTAAAGGTTCCATTCACTTCAGGCGTTGTATATCCTGTGACCCCTGTCATTTGCAAACGGAATGTAACGGTGAATGCTTGAGCCTGCATGCCAAGCGCAACCATAATGACAAAACAAAATATTCTTTGTAGCATATCTTGAGGTTTTTGTCAAATATACAATAAGGTCGCTGAGACACGCCCAAATGTTGAGGAATCTCTTTAGCGTCGAAAATGGTTTAACCAAAGGGCAATGAACTACTCTGAGAATTTCAGAATGTGCTTTGATTATCATGTGTAAAGACTCCTCATTTTATTGATCTAACAGGGAATAAAAAAGCCCATTGAGTACATGCTCAATGGGCTTTATGAAAGGACCAAATAGTCTCAGATTGATCTGAGAAAAATATTATAACCCCGCGCGCAGCGTCAACATAATGTTTCGTCCGGGTGCGCTGATGTTACTCGCAAATTGGCGGTAATTGGCATCCATAATATTCTCTACAGACAATTGTACGCGCAGATGTTTATTCAATTGGTACGAGCCTCGAATGTTTAAGGTGTACCAAGAGGGCATACCATCTTCGGTTGCGAATGCTTCATTGTCTTCGGTGCCAAGTCGATATTCTTTTAATGGTTTTTTGGCATTGTATATCGACCAAAATTCAACGCGCATTTTGTTGTGTTGATATTGCAAACCAGTGCGCCCAAACATAGGCGGAATGTGATCTAGCGGAGTATCTTCATTTGCTTCCTCAATGCGACCTACCGTATATGTGGCCGTGGTATTGAATTCCAAAAATTTGTTGATCTGATACACCACTTGTGCAAAGCCGCCATACAAATAAGCCTTGGTTTTATTCACAGTTGTGACCACATAAGCGGAGTCTCCGTTGAATTGGGTGATCGCCTCACCATTCAATGTGCTGAAATCCGTCGTCAATGCATCGCGGTAGATAGTGTAAAAACCATTGACCGAGATCGTGGCTTTTTTCGCAATCGTCTTGCTCACACCTGCATCCAAATTGTAAGTGAATTCGGGTTTCAAATTCGGATTCGGCACGATCAAAGTTCCCAACTCTTGCAATTGGCCATTTTCGTCACGTGTTGCGGTGGTAGATTCAAAGACTTTCGATAAGTCATCCACGTTTGGTGCTCGAAAACCTGTGCTACCCAATAGAGACAATTTCCACGTTTCGTTTGGACGTGCAATCAATCCAATACTGCCAGTTGTTGCCAAATTGTTTTGTTCAACCGATTGAAATGGAAATGGGAAAAATGTATCATCGTTGAATTGAGCACGAAGTTGAACGTGATTAAAACGAATACCATCAGTGAAAACCAACTTTTTAGAAATCTCCCAACTATGCGTGACATATGCAGCCAATCCATTAAATGTGGATCCGCCGTCGGCATATCGTGTAGCACTTGGAGAAGTTTCACCGGTGATGATATCCGTGGCCTTTGCTGTGCTGGTGACATCGTTGGTATAGGCCTCAAATCCATAGCGAATTTCACTGCCACCTTTAATGGCTTTAGTGAAATCGGCATTGGCGGATAACACCGTCACGTTCTCCACCTGTGAATTGAGGCTTGATTTGTTCCTCGTGCGGCTATGACGACTTTGTTCAATGTCTTGATAAGCCAGTGTAATACGAGCTTGATCATACATCTGCGTGACGTCTGAAAGTTGAAGAGCATAGGTCACTTGATTGCGACGTTGAGGTCCATAATACCATTCGGCAAAACGCAAAGCACCGTTGCGATATTGACTCAATCGGTCGTAACGAGGAACATCGCTGCTTGTGCTCATTTGAAAACTCAATGTATGCAAAACGTTATTGCTCTGTTTGTAAGCCAGCTTATGCAACATGTCCAATTGCATATAAGCACTGCCGGCCTGAATTGAAGGATCTTCATTTTTTACGATGACGTCTGTGTCGTTTTGCCGTTCTACATATTCTGGACGTTGCCATCCAGGATACAACGAGTCTGCCCATAATGGCGTTTTACCTTGTCTTAAATCGGCAAACGAACTTCCAGTAATATTGAATAGATACGACCATTTTTTGCCTCCAAGATTAAAATTGATATTGCTGGTCATCTCATTATTGACACTGGAATAGCGTCCCATGTAGCTGCCTTCGAACAACGATTTGTCTGTTGAGCTGAATTTAGGAGCGCGCGTGTAGAAGTGCATTACACCGCCCAAAGCGTCGCTTCCATAAATTACTGAGCCAGGACCAAACGATACCTCGACTTTGTCCAACATGGTGTTGTCGATAGTGATGATATCCTGCAAATGACCTCCCCGATAAATGGCATTGTTCATGCGAACGCCATCCACTACGATCAATACCTTGTTGGCCTCAAATCCGCGAATGACGGGGCTACCACCACCTTGCTGGCTTTTTTGGACATGGATCATACCACTTTGTTGTAAGACATCGGCGGAAGTTTGTTGTGATTGGTATTGCAAATTTCTGCGGTCGATGACATGTACCTGTTGAGGTACATCTTCAGATTTCTCTTCGAATTTAGAAGCACTTATCACGACTTCATTGGAGTAAAGACCGCTGGAATAAATGTACAGTTCAAAATTGGAAGCGGCTATTTGATCGTATGTGAAGGTGTATTTTTCATATCCAACCAATAAGAATTGAATGGCATTTTCGCCTTTCATGGCGCTAATATCAGCCTCTCCACGTTCGTTCGTGGTGGCTGATTTGGTTCCGGTGGTAATGACTACACCGGGCAGTGTTTCAAGAGTCACCGCATCTTTCACCGTGACCTGTTGACCACACACTATAAGTGGGCAAAAAAAGATCAGGTAAATTATATATTTAAATTTCATATTGTTTTTTTATGGGCGTAA
Organism: Bacteroidota bacterium; assembly: GCA_039796595.1. Lineage (GTDB taxonomy): Bacteria > Bacteroidota > Bacteroidia > Flavobacteriales_D > Sanyastnellaceae > CANHSF01. The sequence goes on along the minus strand of JBDKJN010000060.1, from coordinate 3,005 downwards.
GAATTTATCTTACTATTCATTATAGTTTCATAACGGGTAGTTGTAATAGACTCAACCACAAAGGTCATGCCCGCAAGGTCCATCCAGGAGTTGCGCCCGTGAATAATGGGGTAGCTACATAAGACTGCCATGCCAAGATTCGGCGATATGGCACATGCTTGTAGGTTGTTGAGCCTAAACCAAACTCCTATCCCATTGAGATCGGCCTCATGGAGTCAACGCTTTCCGTTGGTTGGTACTTACGGTCTTTGGGAGGTTGCAGAGGAAGATCCAAATGCTTTTCTGACACTGTCAAAAGATAAAAAGTTGAATTGGATCGCTGTAAGCTAAATTGCAGATGCTCCGCGGACCAAGGTGTCTCAATTGTTGAACGAAAATTTTTGAGCCAATCAGCGCTTTCGGACACTGGATTTTTGTCGTGTCCGCGGTCCTTGTGTTCCTCTATTAGCTCCTCCAATGCCATTTCATATTCATCCTGAATACAAACCCATTGTTTATTTGTACCGTCACCAATCGTTGAGATGATGTCATACTTCTTGCCTGTATAAAGAAACTCTTTACCGGGCTTCAACATTTTTATGGAACTCAAAAAAGAAGGTGTGCACTCAAAAGTAGCAAAAAGATCCGGATGCTCTTGATACAATTGGAACGCTTCAGCTTTGAATTGCATTCTATGCTGATGGTGCCAGATAGTATAGTTTAAGAAAGGCACATAGAATAAACCGACCAATACAATGGATAGAAAGAATATAGGAGACCATACTCTCCTAAAAGGGTTTGATATATTGATACGCTTCAAAAGCAACTGAAAACGATGGGCTATAGCTTACTGCAAAAGTCGGGAAATTACGAGGCGAAAACAAATAATAGAGTTGGATTAATTGCATGTACAATACATGGTGTCACGCCACATTTTGCACAGGGACCTCTGAATACTTTACAGAATCATAACACTGACATTGGTGGAGTTGTCGCAATTTTGGTAATATGAAGCCAGCATTAAAAAAGGGAATTCCTGAATTTGTCAATCGCGAACTAGCTTGGTTGAGTTTTAACGAACGAGTGATGCAGGAAGCAGAAGATGTATCGGTTCCACTCATTGAACGGATGCGTTTTTTAGGGATATTTTCCAGTAATTTGGATGAGTTCTTTAAAGTGCGGGTAGCCACACTGAGAAGAGCAATTGGCGTGAAGGGACGTGACTTTGATCCTTTGAATTTTGATCCTAAAATTTCACTCAATCAGATACATGATAAAGTGCTCCAGTTGCAACAGCGATTTGATCGGACTTTTGTAGATATCAAAAAGCAATTGACCAGGGAAGGCATTCATTTTGTAAACGAAGATCAATTGGATAACGCCCAAAAATTGTTTGTAGACGAATACTTTGAAACACACGTTCGACCGCATTTGGTTCCGATCATGTTGCACGGCAGAGGACAATTCCCGTCTCTCAATGACAGCAGAATTTATTTAGCCATTGTGTTGGGCTATAAGGATCGTTCCGAGGCCAACCAGTTTGCCCTTATTGAATTGCCGGAAGTTCTTCCGCGATTTGTGCAGTTACCAGGGCGATCAGGGCGTAAATGCGTCATTTTCTTAGATGACATTATCCGTTATCGTATTCGCAGAATTTTTCACATTTTTGAATTTGACCGATCAGAATGTTATAGTATCAAATTTACCCGCGATGCCGAGTTGGACATAGATGATGATGTGAGTCGGGGAGTATTGGAGAAAATGACCCGCGGTTTAAGTCAACGCAAAAAAGGTCTTTACGTTCGTTTCAATTACGATCAGAGTATGCCCGATAACTTGTTGAATTTCATCTTGAAAAGAATCAAAATGAAAGATCAAGGCAACATCATACCTGGAGGTCGATACCATAATAAGCGTGACTTGACCAAATTCCCGGATTTTGGAAGAATGGATTTGTGTTTTCCGTCATTTCGATCAACTATACACACCCAACTTCAGGGTCAACGGTCTTACTTTGAAGCCATTCAGGCCAAAGATGTCTTATTGTTCTATCCATACCACAGTTTTAGTTCAGTTATTGATATTCTGCGCGAAGCAGCTATTGATCCCAAGGTGCGCACAAGTCGCGTCAATTTGTATCGTGTCGCCAATAATTCGCATGTTGTAAATGCACTAATCAATGCAGCAAAAAATGGTAAGCGAGTCATTATCATCATTGAACTTCAAGCGCGCTTTGATGAGGAAAATAATATACGGGTAACCCGTCAATTGCAAGAAGCTGGTGTACGCGTGATTCCCGGTGTACAAGGATTAAAAGTGCACAGTAAATTGATACTGATTTCGAGACGTGACGGCAACGAAACACAGCGGTTGGTGCATATAGGAACGGGGAATTTTAATGAGCAAACCGCAAAACTATATGGTGATATTTCTTTGCTGACTTGTCGTGAAGAAATCTGCAACGAGGTCAAGAAGATTTTTGATTTCTTTGATAGCAACTATCAGCGTAGCTCATTCAGACATCTTTTGGTTTCGCCCTTCAACGCACGTCGTCGACTGATGGATTTAATCAGCGATGAAATGGAAAACGCCTCTCGTGGATTGCCAGCAGGTATTACCATTAAGATCAACAACCTTGTTGACACGGGTATGATCCGAAAATTGTACGAAGCGTCGGAAGCAGGCGTAAAGGTGAGATTGATTATCCGGGGCATCTCTTCGTTATTGCCGAAGGTTAAAGGATTGAGCGACAATATAGAGGTCATTAGTATAGTCGGACGTTTTCTAGAACACGCACGAGTGATGGCTTTTCATAATAATGGTAATCCTTTAGTTTACATCGGAAGCGCCGATTGGATGACGAGGAATTTGGATCACCGTGTTGAGGTTGCTGTGCCCATTTTGGATGAAAATTGCAAGGCAGAAATTTTGAATTACCTCGAGATTCAATGGACGCACATCGCAAAATCTCGCGTTGTTGATAAAATGCTAAAAAACGAATATGTCAAGGCTGGTAAAGGATTGAA
>JBDKJN010000059.1:0-3697 GCA_039796595.1 Bacteroidota bacterium | reverse complement strand
TGCGTGATTAACTCGTTTTAAATGATTATTGATATTGAAAATGAGTTGGTTGCAAAAAAATATTTGGAGTAAGTGTATGTTTTACACTAAGTTAGCGGTTTGGAACGGAGAAATTTTTTTTTGAGATATTGTAAAAAATACAATAAGTTAGCCGTTGCAAGTAGAATGGTACACAGCTTTTAATAGAGCCTGCGTATTGAACCATCCAAAAATCGACCATACGAATGAAGCGAATAGGTGTTTTGACAAGTGGGGGAGATGCCCCTGGAATGAATGCAGCATTGCGTGCTGTAGTTCGTGCATGTGCGTATAACAGTTTAGAAGTGGAGGGAATATTCCAAGGTTATCAAGGAATGATTGAAGGGGATTTCAAGCGTTTGAATGAACGTTCGGTTGCTCGCATTCTTGGTCGTGGCGGTACGATTCTTAAAAGTTCACGCAGCAAGGAATTCATGACCAAAGAAGGCCGAAAAAAGGCATTCGAAAACCTCAAGAAGCACAATATTGATGCTTTGATAACCATAGGTGGTAATGGTACTTTTACCGGTGCACATGTTCTGTATCAAGAGTATGGGATTCCAGTAATGGGTATTCCTGGTTCGATTGATAATGACATTTTCGGCACAGATCATTGCATCGGTTTTGACACAGCTACCAATACTGTGGTCGATGCAGTTGACCGCATTCGTGATACGGCCACTTCGCACAATCGTTTATTTTTCGTGGAAGTGATGGGTAGAAACAGTGGATTCATTGCCTTGAAAGCGGGTATAGCTACTGGTGCGATTGCTATCATTCTCCCGGAAGATGAAATGTCGGTCGAAGAGCTTATCGAAACTTTAAAAGCCACAGAAGAAAGTGGTAAGACAAGTTCAATTGTGCTTGTTGCAGAGGGAAGTAAGAGTGGCGGTGCACTTGAAATAGCACGTCAGGTAAATGAACGTTACGATGAATATGAGACTCGCGTTTCTGTATTAGGCCATCTGCAACGTGGCGGGGCACCGTCATGTTATGATCGTGTATTGGCGAGTCGAATGGGCGTAGCAGCTGTCGATGGACTTTTGCAAGGACGTAAGGACGTGATGGTGGGAATAATCAATGACCGCGAATCCTACACGTCATTGGAAGAGGCTATTACCCGAAAGAATTTACCTAACCGAGATGAGTTGCGAATCGCACGCATTTTGGCGATCTAAATAAAGAATAAACATTAAAAAAGATAGAAGAATTAGTAAGATGAAAAAAATTGCAATCAATGGATTTGGCCGTATTGGCCGAATGTGTTTCCGTAGTCTAATTCAAAACGAGAACGTAGAAATTGTAGCCATTAATGACTTAACAGATGTACCTACACTTGCTCATTTATTGAAGTATGACAGTATACATGGTCGATTTGCGCTAAAAGTGGAATCCAATGCGGATTCGATCATCGTAAATGGTCAGTCGATTCGTATTTACGCTCAAAAGGATCCAGCTCTTTTGCCTTGGGCGGATTTGGGCATCGATGTAGTGATCGAGAGCACTGGTTTCTTTACGGATAAAGAAAGTGCCGGTAAACATATCACAGCTGGTGCGAAAAAAGTAATCATCAGCGCACCTGCCACCGGTGACATTAAAACAATTGTATTGGGCGTTAACGAAGAAACCATTAAAGCAGACGATACAATATTGTCCAATGCTTCTTGCACCACCAATTGTTTGGCTCCTATGGCCAAAGTATTGCACGAAAAATTCGGCATTGAAAAGGGATATATCACTACTGTCCATGCCTACACTGCCGACCAGCGTTTGCAGGATGCACCACATAAAGATTTGCGCCGTGCGCGCGCTGCAGCTTTGAGCATGGTACCTACCAGTACTGGTGCGGCCAAGGCGGTGGGTGAAGTACTACCTGAGTTGAAAGGCAAATTGGATGGTGTAGCTGTGCGTGTACCAACGCCTGATGGATCACTAACTGATTTGGTGGCAATCCTAAAACGAGACGTTACAAAGGATGAAGTGAATGCAGCCATGAAAGAGGCATCTCAGGGTGCAATGAAAGGAATTTTAGAATATTGTACAGACCCTATTGTATCGATAGACATTGTAGGCAACTTGCACTCTTGTATTTTTGATGCGGCTTTAACTTCCGTAAATGGCAATTTGGTGAAAGTAATGGGCTGGTACGATAACGAAGCGGGTTACTCGCAACGTGTATGTGATTTGGTAAGCAAAATTTAATTCATTCTAATAAACTACCGATATGATTCTTATTGCAGACAGCGGATCCACTAAATGTGATTGGGCCCTGGTTGACGAGAAAGGAAATAAATTGGGGGCGTTTGAAACAATGGGCCTTAACCCGTATTTTCACGCACCTCATGATACAGAGCGGGCGTTGCTTGCAAATGAAGCATTGTGCGCCGTTGCTCCCGATGTCAAACGCATTTTCTTTTATGGTGCTGGAAGCAGCACTGAGGAAATGTGCCACATAATGAAAGAAGGATTGTTGCGTGTCTTTACACATGCCGATATTTTGGTTGAACACGATTTATTAGGTTCGGCCATGGCTACATATGATGGCCGCCCTTGTATTTCTTGTATCTTAGGAACTGGAAGTAACTCTTGTTTCTTTGATGGAAAGGAAGTGTATGAGGAAATTCCTTCGTTAGCTTATATCCTGGGCGATGAAAGCAGCGGTAGTTATTACGGAAAAATTCTCTTGCAAGAGTATTTCTATAAAAGGCTACCAGCGGATTTGAATGAATCCTTTGAAAAGAACTACGCGCCATCCAAAGATGAAATCATCAGCCGCATTTACCGTGAACCAAACGCCAACGTGTATTTGGCTTCTTTTATGCGTTTTATTGGTGAACATGCAGATCACCCTCATGTGAAGAACATGGTGCGCCGTGGTATGGTACATTTCATTGAAATTCATGTGAAGTGTTTTGCCAATTGGAGAGAAGTACCTGTGCACTTCGTGGGTAGCATCGGACATTATTTTATAGATTGTTTACATCAGGCTGCTGAAGAAACCGGTATTCAATTGGGTCAGGTGATCCAAAAGCCAATTGATGGTTTGATTAACTACCACAAACGTTTTGTTTTGGTGGAAGCATAATCCTCTCCTAAATTGGCACCATGACTAAGCAAATTGGAATTATCGCTCATGATAAAATGAAACCCGCTCTTGTTGCTTTTCTAAAAGAAAGGCAACAATGGCTCTGGGGTAGGTCGTTTGTTGCAACCGGACTCACTGCAGATTTCATTGAACATGAGATGGAATTGACAATCGACCATTTGCAGCCTGGACGCGATGGTGGATTCAAAGAACTCACAGACCGCGTTGAGAATGGTCAAATAGAAATGGTGATCTTCTTTCGTGACCCCGAAATTACTCAGGATTACGAATCGGATATTGTTGCCCTGGTTAAGGCTTGTATCAAAGAGAATATTCCATTGGCCTCAAATCCAGCCAGCGCTGAGCTGCTTATTGTCGGTATGATTCGAATGGAAGCATCTAAACGTTCTTGATTAGCTTATGTCCCAAACCTTGCAGATAAAAGCTTGTTTATTCGATATGGACGGTGTCATCGTGGATACCGCCAAATATCACTTTTTAGCCTGGCAGCGACTTGCCGATTCGTTGAGCATCGAATTCACACACGAGCACAATGAACAACTCAAAGGGGTTAGTCGTGTCGACTCTCTTGAG
>JBDKJN010000058.1:0-4055 GCA_039796595.1 Bacteroidota bacterium | reverse complement strand
ACTGGTGGATGCGTAGTCAGGCGGCGATCGATCATATCAAACAATACGGCAACAACCCGAACTACATTCAAAGTATCGAATTCGACCGCGATAAATTGGTGGTGACGGAGGATTTGCAATTGGTAGTCGATGCATGCGATTATTTGGTGGTGGCCATTCCTTCTGCCTTTGTGCATGAAACAATGGAACATTACAAACCCGTGGGCATGGAGCGCAAAGTTTTGTTCTCAGCTATCAAGGGTATTGTGAATGAATTTGACGCGATACCAGCACGTTATTTCCACAAAAATCTTGGAGTGCCGTATGAGAATATCGGCATCATCTGCGGACCTTGTCACGCAGAAGAAGTAGCACTTGAAAAATTATCTTACCTCACTATAGGCTGCATGGATCGCGCGAAAGCGGAGATCATGAGCGATTATTTGGCGTGCAGATTTATCAAGACTACCACTACCGAAGATGTATTCGGTGCGGAGCTTTCTGCTATTTTGAAAAACGTATATGCAGTGGCGGCGGGCATTTGCCACGGTTTGGGCTACGGCGATAATTTTCAAGCGGTATTAATTAGTGCTGCGGCACGCGAGATCGAACGCTTTATTGATGCGGTACACGAGGTGCACCGCGATGTGAAGAGCAGCGCCTATCTGGGTGACGTGCTCGTGACAGCGTATTCTCCCTATTCGCGCAATCGCACATTTGGTACCATGGTGGGCAAGGGCTATAGCGTGAAATGGGCTACTATCGAAATGAATATGGTGGCCGAGGGGTATTATGCAGCGCGCGGTATACATGAGATCAACAAAAAGTTTCAAGCCGATATTCCGATCGCAGACGCGGTGTACAGCATACTCTACGAAAAAAGCGCCCCCATGGCCGAGATGAAAAAACTCGCGGATAAATTGAGTTAAGGCACCATGCCTAAGATTCTAATTCTCCTTTTAATTGGCGGCGTTCTAATGCCTCTGATATCATTTGCGTTTGTCGTAATAACGAATTGGAGTTTAAAATGGAGTCAAGTTGCCACGAGAACACACGTTGGAGAATGGATATGGAACTTACTTGGGCACCTGCCTTTAATCTTAGCCATGTGGATAAGCTTTGAGCTCATTTTCACTTTTCGAACACATATCGAAAATCAACATGGAACGATCTCCGGGTTTTTGTACTTGATAACATGCTTTGTTCCCTGCACCCTGCTCTTATCATATGCGTTCAAGCTAGACAAGAAGAACATTGAAGTAAAAGCGTTTTCTGCGCCAATTTCCCACGCCATCACATTACTCTGGCTTTGGATCGCCATTACACTCTTTATCTACATAGATGATATCCGAGAATACTTCAAAGGGTTCGCGCAATACATTTTGGTTTTTCTATGGTGATAGAAATCGCGTTAGAAATTATTTTTTCGAAAATATCGAAATCGACCATTTTTATTTTTTTGTTGTTCTAGTTTTGGATCGCCTTAATGCTAAACCAAAACCTAATGACATTTTTCTCATTGAAAAAATGGACGATGATCACCAGCAGTTTTGCACTCGCAATATTGCTTTTCAATTCTTGTAAAAAAGACAAGAAAGATCCATGTCCACAACCCAATTGTATCGATTGCTGTGTAGACGATGATATTGCAGCACTAAAAGAATGGTATTACTATAAAGTAGGTACATACTGGATCTACGAAGAAGCCACAACACACGTGCTCGATACTGTGCTCGTCTTCCACCACGACGATGATGTATTTGATTACGGAGATGCATTCAAAACAGAGTGTTTTAATGGAGCCGAAACCACAGGGTATACAAACTTTGAATTTTCAGAAAGTTGGTCGAGTCCAGGAATTGCCAATCCCGATTTCATTACACACAAAGTAGACAGAGGACGCACGCGGAGCGACGCAACTGGAGGAGCGGGGAGAATATTACTATTTCCAATGTACGTCGGAAACCATTCATACCCACATGGTGATTGGGTGGGCATTACTAATATTTACGACTCTCTAATCATAGGTGATTTAACTTTTCAAAACGTTGTAGAGATGGACGTGTCCGTGGATAACAGCGAAGAAGACGCTCATACTCAATATCTCGTGGTAAAACATGTGGGTATAGTGAGATTAAAAAACTTGACGACAAATGAGGAGTGGAACTTGATTGAGTACCACACCGAACAATAAACGCATGCGTGGTGCAGGCATTATTGCACCAACTTTTTTTTCTTAAACTAAAAAACTATTAATTATGAACCTAACTCTGGGAAGAGCGCTCTGTGCGCTGTTTCTGGGCATGACATTCATGTCTCGCGCCCAACAAGACGAAACCAATCTCGATAAGTATTGGACCTATCGAGATCGGTTTCGCAAAAATTTCATCAAAGTCGGAAATGACCATGGTGAAAGTCTACCAATCACCACGCGCAGAATTAACTGGGCGCATTCGCAAGATCAAAGCAGCGGTGCGCTGTATTGGTCAGATGCGACAATTTATCTCGGACATTACTTACAAGTGTTAGCCACCGAACACAAACTGCTTTCCAACTCGGGTCAAAACACCGAAGCTACTGAAAGCGAGATTTATTATGCACTGCGCTCAATACAAAGACTAGACGAAGAATGTGAACCCTATCATCAAAATGATTTCTATGGATCAACAGGATTTACAAATGGCCTAATACTTAGAGATGATATCCCACACAACTTTAAAAATCATTTCATAGATGATTACAGTTCTATATTCAACACAGAATGTAATTTTCAATATACTCATTCGGATTATAATCCACTTCACATTTGGTCTGGCGCCAACACTCCAGGAACTTATGTCGGTTACAACGACAAAAACATTCAGAGTTTAGATCAGTTGCTTGATCTATTCACTGGATTGTATGTTGTTTGGAAATTGGTGCCCGACATGGTTATTCAGCCAACCTCTAACGATCCTGCAATGTCGTTGCATAATTATATTGCTGCCACAGCAGGACGATTTTATGCGCGCTTGGAGAACGACAACTTCATGATTAAAAAATTCGATTCCAACGACAATGTTCCGCGCGGTGCCAATTGCTGGCCAGAAGCAGACATGTTTCGTAAAATCACCATGGAAATGTTTGGCGGTACAATCAGCTACGCTAGTTTTCTGCAAGAACTCTATGGAATGAGTCAGATAGAGGCAATGAATTTAGCCGAAGACGGTGGTATAAGTTTGATAGGCATAGATGGAGTAAATACAACAACTCACCAGGAGATTGAAGGATTTTGGCATCTGATGGACTATACAAATATTCCTCTTAGTGATGATGGCCTCTGCTTTCCATTACTATTCGGTGGCCAAATCTGTTTTTTCGAAGGCCCCCTCAACGATGACAATCTCCACATCATTATGCAAACAGCTACTGTAGCAAATTATTGGGGACATGATTATTTGCAAATGAATAGTAACGCTCCTGAGAACGCTTTCTATTGGTATCCGTTGTTGAGTTCGGTATTGCACCACAACAACAGTCCAATGGACATGGATCAAGAGTTCTATCGCGACTTCTTATCGAGTGCCCCTTGCGAAGGTCCTTGGGCGGATCCAAACAACGCCAACTCAAGAGCTGAAAATGGATGGGCATCACAATCATTATTGTTTCATCCATCGAATGCTGAGAATGGCCCTGCAGACCCTTCTTTCAGAGGAGAATACTCCGGTTTGGATTATATGCTCTACCACAATTTGTATCGTCTTATTTGGGGAAATACGGAAGAGTTCAAACCATTGCAGCAATGCGCTTGCGTGCAGGAAATTACTTCTGCAGATGAAATCACAAATCCTCTCACTGTTTCAAGAAAATTCGAAACATACCAGGAAATGCAAATTCCAATTCCTTCCTATCTAAGCCACAACACCACGGCCATTGGGGTGAATGCACAAATTCACGTGAAAAATGATCTTACCATTTGTTCACCCGCTGCGAATGAATCCATTGAGTTTCACATTTCAAATGGCGCACAACTCATGGTCTATGAGGGGAATACAATCACGGTAAAAAAAGGAAATAAACTGATCATAGAAAATGGT
>JBDKJN010000057.1:0-6314 GCA_039796595.1 Bacteroidota bacterium | reverse complement strand
CCATTCCATTCGACGGATTGATCGAGCTATAAACTTCACCATTTGCGTGAACATAACGGATGGTAACAACACCAAGTTCAGGTCCGCCATCTTCAAAATAGGTATAATAGAATGGAAGAATACAATTCTCAGGCGTAAAAACAGCCGACACCGAATACCTTCCTACTATTCCATCTGGATTTACAAAACTTACCGTAATCTCATGCTGTATGAGTGGTGTAATGGTGAGGACCAATTCATCAGCAACAACAATAGATGCTCCATCGAGTTGGATATCCGTAACAATCAGGCCTTCAGGCCATGTCTGCAATAGATTCTGAAGAATCACTGTTGAAGGATCAGGAACTATCATATCCACTGGAAAAGCATAACTGGTTGGAGCGCCTGCACAAATCGTCTGCGTGATTGTAGCAGCACATTGTGTATCGAGCACATAACTCATGGTCACATCTATTGGTCCAAATCCGTTAAACGTTTGAATAGGATTTGTCGAGTCGCTCACTATTGCCTCAGGAAACTGCCACGTAATGATTTCAAAATTCGATGGAATGGGATAAAAAGCAATCGTTTGATAATCTGTTGAACTTAAAAAGGTGGCGTATGGATAATCCCCCACATATACATCTTCTGTGAAGTCAGGTTGATCTGCTGGAGAATGATAATTTTGTGAATGAATGGTAATGAGAAATTCTCCCGGACATGCATCGCAATTGGGCTGCACAAAACCTCCCGTATATTGAAATACTCCCCATACATCTTGTTCCACAAAAGCATGGGCCTGCAGTCCGCCCTCCCCTGCTATGGACTGAAAATTCTCTCCGCCGATCGTTCCACTCATTTCAAAATCGGGTGTTTCGATCACCGGCTCTGGCAATTCCTTTCGTTGGCAACTGGATACCAAAACAATCGCCAAAACGCTTATGATTTGTGCAGTTCTTTTCATCGTTTGAAGCAATCTATTCCTAGTGTAAACATGATTCTGGTATTGCGATCCACACTCGGTGATCCGAAATATGCATTGCGTGTTATATCGGTTAACCCAAATTGGTAACCAACAGAAAAGAATGCATTTTTTCGGAAACGCCACTCGTAACCGCCATGTACGAACCAAGGGAAATCCACAAAGCCTGATACAAAACCTACGTCCTCATAACTACCCAACAATTGGTCCTCATCTGGGGTAACGCGATGCATTGTAATCTCATTTCGTCCTGTGATCATATAGGACAAACCACCTCCGAACCAAATCTGATGGCTGCGATTGAAACGATAAGCCCCGGTCAAAGGCAAACTCAAATAATACAATTGATGGGTCTCTACTGTAGTCACTGTATGGATATAATTGATGTCATACGCCACCGATGTCACGGAATATGGTCGACGAACATTGCCAATTGAAAAATATTCAAGCCCTCCGCGAATCGCCCAACGATTGCATGGATTGTACTCCATGTTCACGCCAACCATAGGGTCGGTTTTTATATCATTGATCGGACTTGAATAGTGTGTTACCAAACTCAATCCTACATATCCGGTCATGCGCCATTTGGGCTCGATCCATGGTGCTCTATACGGCAAGTACTTTCCTGTCATTAAGCCTCTATCATAACTCAACAAACTACCCTGCATCGAAGCAATATGTTCTGTGCAATTCCAAGATGTGTTTGCTGTCTCGGGCTGTACAACATCCGAACTATTTGTGAAAAGTTCATTTCCTTTTTCACCTTGAGACATTCGTGTCCTTGATGGTTCCGAGGAAGCTTCTACATCTTTCGATCCGATCAATGGGATATTATACACGCCAGTTGAATCATCCATTTCTTTCGGATTGTCTTTCGGATTGTCAGCCACACCAGTATTTTCGTTGAATGGCAAATCATTCTTGCCAGATTCAACACTCAAATTCCGCTTTTTATTTTCTTTTGAATTCGAAGGACTGATCTTCCCTCTCTTTGTCAAATCAATTTGACTCACCTTCGTATCCTCTACCTGTGCTTCTACCTGATCATCATTCAATTTATCTTTCACGATAGAATCCTTTGGATGGTCTTTCATCTGTTGAACATTCTTGTCTTCTGAAATCTGAATATCCAATCCTGGTTTGCTATTATTCGATGCAAGTTCATTTGAAGGTGTATACACCACATAGGCGGCTACAAGCAAGAGCGCCAAGGCACCACTAAGCCAAGCTACTCGCTTAAAGGCAACACGTCGTTCGTGACGTTCTATTTTTCTTAAGGCATCTTGCCAATAATCATCGCGATACTCCAAACCTTCTGGAATATCAGGATCATTTGACATATGCTTCATATTCTCTTTCATTGTTCTATGCCTTGGTTTCGCTCAATAGCAATCGAATGCGTTTTTTTGCTTCCGAATAATGCCACATCGCTGTGCCTTCACTGATTTGCAATAACTCGGCTATCTCCTTGTGGCGATATCCATCTATAGCATATAAATTAAATACTCTTAAAGTTACTGGTGGCAACAAGTGCAATTTAGACATGATCTTCTCCAATCGCTCCTGATCATGTGTTTCTTCTTCTTCCACCAGCGGTAAATCTTTCATTTCAACGTTCAACGCAATATGCTTTTTGTATTGCTTTGATTTTCGATACTCATCTATGATGGTATGAATAATTACTTTTCTTGCCCACGCTTCAAAAGGAACTTCTGTATTGTATTTTTCAAGCTGTGTTACAATTTTCAAAAAACCATTATTCATCAACTCAACTGCATCTTCCTTGGAATTACTATAGCGCCAACAAACAGAGATAAACTTTCGGTAACACAACTGATACAATTCATTTTGTGCCCTTCTGTCTCTCCTAATACAATTGTCTATGAGGTTTTGATCGACCAATCTTGCAGGAATGATAATTGGAAAAGCGGCGTGGGCGACTATTCATTGCCACACGCCGCATAACCTGTACAAACTATCAAAACTAATCCCTCACGATTCTCAAATTATTCTTAGTATTTCCTGAAATTACATGAACAAAATATGTTCCTTTTGCTTTGTCAGTGAAATCCAATTCAACTTGATTGGTACCAGATTGCAATGCTACCTGCTCTGATGACACCAACACTCCAAACGCGCTCACCACTTGCAATTGAACCATTTGCTCATCGCCTGATTGAATGGCTACTATGCAACGCTCAGCAGTAGGATTTGGATAAACTGACACCAAACTCATGTTTGTCGCAGTCGTCGAAGTACCCTGGCCATTTGAACTTCCTTGACCAGTTGGTAAATTCATTCCTTCCTCTAGCTCACCATCCCAAGCGATCAATTGATCCAAGAAATCAGGTATACCGTTACCATCTGCATCGGTCATGTCCAAATCTCCAAAGTCCGCAATATCCTCTTCAGTTTCATATTCATCTGGAATACCGTTACCATTCGCATCTTCGAAATTCTCAAACTCATCAGGAATTCCATTGCCATTGGCATCCGTAAAGTCTTCACCGGTATAGCCGTTTTCAAAAATGTCTGGAACTCCGTTGCCATCCGCATCCGTTAAGTCCAAATCACCTTCGATTTCGTCTGGAATGCCGTTACCATTTGCATCGTTGAAAATGTATTCATATTCATCAGGGATGCCATTGCCGTTCAAATCGATGAATCCGTAGTCATACAATGAAGAATCGGTCTCATATACATCTGGAATTCCATTTCCATTGGCATCGTCGAACAAAACTTCACAACCATCTGGAATACCATTGCCATTCTCATCTGCATAGTAGGAATCATCCTCATAGTCATCTGGAATACTATCGCCATTACTATCCCAATTCCAATCATCTCCACCAGGGTATTCATAAATATCTGGAATGCCATTGCCGTTCGCATCGGTCAAATCTTCTTCGTACTCATATTCATCCGGAATACCATTGCCATTCGCATCGGTAAATTCACCTCCAGGATTAACCGATTCAAAAATGTCTGGAATTCCATTGCCGTCGGCATCCGTTAAATCGAATTGATCCTCGATGTCATCAGGAATACCATTTCCATTTTCATCTATGAATTCGTAAATGTCAGGAATACCGTTACCATCACTGTCCGGATAATCACTTCCGTCCTCGATTGGAACGAAAATGGAATCTCCGTTTTCATCGATGAAAATAATCTCCATTTCATCCGGAATACCATTTCCGTTGGAATCAATGAAGCCATTATCCCATTGCGCTGTAGCCATTGTTGCCGACAACAGGAATCCACTTAAGAGTGCGGTTGCTGATTTAAATTTTCTTTTCATAATAATAATTTTATGTGTTCATATTGACCTACACTACTATCACGTAAATGGTAAACGATAACCTTGGGTCAAAAACAAAAAAAAGAGGCCGAAGCCTCAATTTCTGTAAGGAAAATACATCGCCCTTATCGTTCTTACTGAAAAGGCGATATTTCTTTAGCGTGCAAACTTGTTAGAATATACTTGTTTGTCACCTACAAATGCATTGATCACATAGGCTCCCGGGGCAAAGTTGCCATCCGATACTTCGATGATTTTGCCAATTGAGATGCTAGTACCAATGTACCACACCAATTTACCACTCATATCGAATACGCGTATGTAGCATTTTTCATTGCTATTGATATTGCACTTGAATGCGATTTGCTGATTGCTCGTGATCTGAGTCAAAGGAGCTACGTCATAGGTTCCACCATTCAACTGGCTCTGCGACTGCTGTGGCAATACTTCAATATTGACCAAGTCGGCATTCATGCAATGGGAGTTGTATCCTTCCAATTCCAACACATAACTTCCAACATCTTCAAAGTCCATTGAGAATGTTTCTTCATGACTGGAATATCCATTGTTCAATTCCCACAAGTAGTTGTCGACATTCTCCATGTTCTGTTCAAAATCCAAATGCACCAGATCTCCCTCACCCATGCTCACTTCAACATCAGTGGACAAAATCTCTACTACCACCGCGTTTGGATCTTTGATATCCACTTGAATACTGTCAACGCCACATGAGTGGGTTACTAGCACGGTGTAAACGGAGCCAATCAAATTTTGAGCTCCAAAACTCGCTTCAGTGGTTTCTCCTTCTGCCATGATTGCTCCCGCTTCATTGCGGAAAGCATAGTGATACGATCCGCTTACATGCGAAACCGCACAGAGTATTGCCCCTTCACCATCGGTATTGCAATGGTCAGGAACTGAATTAATTACTTCGATGCCAATGCTTGCAGACTCTCCAACTGTTACCGTGCGCGACACGGAAGGACAAGCCGTAGAATTGCTTGTGATTGCAAGTGCATAAGTTCCCGCTTCCAAATCACCCCATGTTTGATCTGCTGTGGCCGAGCCAATCAACGCACCGTTAGCCGAAGTCAAGCTCACTGACCAGCCCGACTCAGGGATATCAATTGCAATAGCTCCATCATTAGCACGATTACAAGAAGCATCTGTAACGGTGGTGATCACCTCAGGTGACACGTGAATCATAAATCGATTACCAGTATACGGTGTGGTAATCGTGATGGAGAACTGCTGACCAGCTACCATTTGTATAACATTGTTGGTCACAACGTCTCGCACATAAATACATGTTCCCCAAGGCAAGTTGTTGGTCTGAACCACACGGAATGTATACGTTCCCGCCACTGGCATCTTGGCATAAATCGGTATCTGCAATGCATTGGTTGTCGCTGGACGTGTGTCCAATGACAACAAGGTGTTGTCGGAAGAAACAATTGCACATTCCGCAGCACTTGCGTTGGTACTCATCAATTTCTTCGCGTCTTTGGTCCAATCGTAATTCGATCCTGAGTCATCACGCAAATTCAAAATACATTCATCACTGGTGCCATTGGATCCTGTGATTTTAAAATTCACAAAAGAGTTCTCTGGCATTTCACGCTCAAAGGTGGCTCCTGTATTGGATTTAAATCTTTCTTCGTATCGCAGATAAGCTCCGGTCGCATTCGCTTTCACCATAAAACTCTGGCTGCTTGCTACATATCGTGAACCTGTTCCAACACCGATGTTGGCGTTGTAATATTTGTAATTGTTGCTCTCGGCATCAAACACATAGTAGGAAGCAATACCCGATCCATTGGCTACAATTTGATGCAAATCGATTTCACTTGGATATTGATTGACCATCAAATTCCAGCCATCCTCCAAAGGACTTCCGGTATTGGTATATTGTATCGGTTGGTTGAATGAACCCTGTTGTATCGTGCCTTTTACTCCAATGTTTTGCGCTGGAGTTTGCATATAAATAAAGTATCCTCTATCGTGTGCAATCGTGTTGTTGACGTGTAATACGCCGGTGTAACCATTGCTGGC
>JBDKJN010000056.1:0-5627 GCA_039796595.1 Bacteroidota bacterium | reverse complement strand
GCAGCGTGTGTACAACGGCGGCAGTCAAACTAGCACGTGCCTTTACCGGCCGCACGCTTGTTGCCCGGCCTGTAGATCACCCGTTTTATAGCTACGACGACTGGTTTATCGGTAGCACTGCTTGTGATTTTGGTATCCCTGACGCGTTCAAACAACTCACGGTGACTTATCAAAGTGATAGCTTGGAAGCCTTAGAGCAATTGTTCGCACAATATCCCAATCAAATCGCTTGCATCATTTCGGAGCCGGAAAAATGGAATCATCTCGAACCTGATTTTTACCAAAAAGCCATTGATCTCGCACACAAGAACGGCGCACTTTGGATCATGGATGAAATGATCACTGGTTTCAAAACCGACTTCCCTGGCTCTATTCGCAAGTTCAACGCGCAACCCGACATGGCCACGTGGGGCAAAGGCATCGCCAATGGCTTTTCGTTCTGTGCATTGACCGGTAAAAAGGAAATCATGGAGTATGGCGGAATTGAACGTATTGGTCAACCCAAAGTATTTTTGGTTTCAACTACCCACGGTGGTGAAACGCATGCGATTGCTGCTGGCCTAGCTACGATAGACGTTTTTGAAAAAAATGATGTTATCGGCCACAACCACAGCATCGGAGACTACTTCATGCAAGGTGCACGAGCAATTATCGAGCGCAAACAATTGACCCATGCATTGAGTATTGGAGGATTTAACTGGAGCTCATTCCTTACCGTAAAAAATGCGCAAGGAGAAATCGACTTCGGTTTACGCACCTTGTTTATGCAGGAAATGATTAAACACGGCGTGTTGTATCAAGGCATACTTGCACCCTGTTTCTCTCACACCAAAGACGATATCGATTTGATGTTACACGCCTTCGATGCTGCCTGTGATATGATGCACAAAGGACTCGAGGACGGTTACCAAAAACATCTCATTGGAGACAGTGTCATTAAGCCTGTATTCCGCAAATTGAACTAATATGCAGAAAAGAACAACTGATCCAAAAGAGATCAACTTTAAAGATAAATTTTCGCTCGAGGGCAAGGTCATTGTCATCTCCGGTGCTTGTGGGCTTATTGGACGCGCCTTTTGCGAGGCAGCTGCACAATGGGGGGCACATGTGGTTTGCGCCGATATCGCGCTGGCCAATCCCGAACAATTTGCTACCGAATTGGAGGAAAGACACGGCAAAAAAATGATGGGCTACGCCTTGAACGTTGCTGTGAAATCAGAAGTGGAACAACTGCACAAAGCGGCCTTATCGACCTTCAACCGCATTGACGGATTGGTGTGTGGTCATCAAAACAAAACCCACCTCAAATTTGAACCATTTGAATCGGTAAGCGAAGAAAATTGGGACACAGTAGTGGAGATCAATTTGAAAGGCACCTTTTTGTTGTGCCAGGTGATCGGAAGTTATATGGCCGAACAAGGACACGGCAGCATTATCAATATTCCTAGCACGTACAGCGTGGTTGCACCGAATCAAAACCTTTACAAAGGCACCTCATTGGGCTGTCCCGCCGCTTATAGCGCGAGTAAAGGTGGTGTGGATGCCTTGTCTCGATATCTGGCCAGTTATTGGGCAAGCAGAAATGTGCGTGTAAATATGATCACACCTCATGGCGTTTGGAACAACCACGAGCCCCAATTTGAACAAAACTTCGCTCAATTCAGCCCTATGCAGCGTTTGAGCTATAACCATGAGGTAGCGAGCGCCTTGGTGTATTTATTGAGCGATGCAAGTAGCTACGTTACAGGCGACAACATGAAGGTGGAAGGCGGTTGGACTGTTTGGTGAATACCTGCCGTTTTCACGCTTGCGGCGTAGGCCATACGCGTGATTCTTCGTATAATTGCAGCCGCTAACGAAGTATCTGAACCAACTACATTATGAGTGCGCAAAATCATCCACATGAAGAATGGGATATGGTGATTGAGTCCAAACATTCATTGTTTGACCTTCACCTTCGTGACGTTTGGCGTTACCGCGACCTGCTTACCCTGATGGTTCGTCGTGATTTTGTAAGCCTCTATAAACAAACGATTCTCGGTCCGATTTGGTTTTTCTTACAACCCTTGCTCACCACATTTACGTTCCTTATTGTGTTCGGAAAGTTGGCCAAAATCGAGACCGGAGAAACCCCACAACCACTCTTCTACCTCAGTGGCATCGTATTGTGGACCTACTTCAGCGAATGTTTAGTAAAGACCAGCACGGTGTTCAAGGACAATACAAGCATCTTTGGAAAAGTCTACTTCCCTAGACTTATTGTTCCCTTAAGCATCGTTGTCAGCAATCTTTTGAAGCTCGGAATACAATCGCTATTGTTCATCCTGATATTGTTGTATTACATTTTTTTCAAAGACTATTCAATTGAATTCACTCCCTATCTGTTGTTACTTCCTTTGATGGTGGTTTTAATGGCTATGTTAGGACTCAGTCTTGGGATGATCATAAGTTCCCTTACGACCAAGTACCGAGATCTGGCATTTTTGGTAGCCTTCGGTGTTCAATTGCTGATGTATGCGACACCCATTATTTATCCGCTTTCCAATCTAGCTAAAAATGAAAAGGCCTTGAATATCCTAAAATGGAATCCCATGGCTCCGATTGTTGAAGGTGTGCGCAAAGGATTGTTTAACGAAGGATACTTCAGTTTTGGATATTTGGGCTATGCCGTAGCGGTAAGCGTAGTTTTACTTTCTGTTGCCGTGATTGTATTCAACAAAGTAGAAAAATCATTTATCGATACGATCTAATCCATGGCAACTGCGATCCAAATAGAAAATGTTTCTAAAGTCTATCGACTAGGGGCTATGGGCACCGGAACATTGAGCCATGACTTAAATCGTTGGTTTGCCAAAGTCCGTGGTAAAGAAGATCCCTTTCTAAAAGTGGGTGTAAAAAATGACCGCACCGATGGTATAGACAGCGAATACGTTAGAAGTTTGAATGATATTTCTTTCAACGTTCAACAAGGTGAATCTCTCGGTGTGATTGGCCGCAACGGCGCTGGAAAAAGTACATTGCTAAAAATACTTAGTCGCATTACAGGACCATCCACTGGTTCAATAAAAATAAAGGGCCGTATCGCCAGTTTGCTCGAAGTAGGCACAGGTTTTCATCCGGAACTAACAGGTCGAGAAAACATTTATCTCAATGGAGCTATCCTTGGGATGCGTAAAGCCGAAATCTCACGCAAGCTCGACGAAATCATCGCTTTTAGCGGTATTGGCAAATATATCGACACCCCTGTGAAGCGCTATTCGTCAGGGATGTATGTGCGTTTGGCATTTGCAGTGGCCGCTCATCTGGAGCCCGAAATATTGATCGTGGATGAAGTCTTGGCCGTTGGCGACGCCGAGTTTCAGAAAAAATGTTTGGGCAAAATGAAAGACGTCAGCGGTGAAGGTCGCACGGTGATTTTCGTTAGTCACAATATGGCAGCAGTTAAAAGTCTCTGTCAAAATGCGATTCTTCTCAAGCATGGTGAACTGGTGGCCTCTGGTATTGCCGATGACGTTGTGTCAATGTACTTGGGCATGGACGATAAATCAGGAGGCATCAGTGCATTCTTTCAACCGATCAAAGCGGATGATGTGACCGTAACGAAACTTGCGTTTAAGCCGCCTAAGGCAGACATCGGTGAGCCAATTACCGAAGGCCAAGGGGCTGAATTAGAAATAGAATACAACATTGAAAATAACAATGCCGATCGCTACCATTTTACATTTCACTTGTACAATGAAGCGGGCGAAGTATTGTTCGGTTTTAGCCCAACACGCGAAGACGTGAAGCTCATCAATGGCAAAAATGTATTGTTCTGCCAATTTCCAAATTACTTCTTCAATGTTGGCACCTATTACCTCACCATGCTCATCGTAAAAGATCGCAAAAATGTGATCAAAGCCGAACGAGATGCCGCTGTATTGCGCGTCGTGCAACAGGCACGCAACATTGGAGAATGGTACGGTAGAGAACCAGGATACTTAATTCCTTCATTCACTTGGCGACATAATTCCTAATAGACTATTATTATGATTCCAGTTACTAAACCATTTCTACCTCCAATCGAAGAGTACAACAGCTATGTTGCTGGAATCTATAAACGCAATTGGCTTACCAACAATGGCCCATTGGTCAATGAATTGGAGTTAAAGCTCAAGGAGTACTTGAATTTGCCTCACCTTTTGTATTTGAGCAACGGCACCATCGCTTTGCAAATAGCAATCCGAGCACTGGACTTGAAAGGCGAAATCATCACAACGCCGTTCAGTTATGTCGCAACTACAAGCAGTATTGTTTGGGAAGGTTGTGAGCCCGTTTTTGTAGACATCGATCCGGAATCACTCAACATCGATCCTACAAAAATAGAGGAAGCAATAACGCCCAATACCAGCGCTATTCTTGCCACTCACGTATTTGGCAACCCTTGCGATATCGATGCCATACAAGCTATTGCAGATAAACACAACCTTAAAGTGATTTATGATGCGGCGCATTGTTTCGGCTCTAAATACAAAGGCAAAAGTGTGTTTGCTTACGGTGATATCAGTACCACAAGTTTTCATGCCACCAAATTGTTCCACACTATAGAAGGCGGAGCGGTATTTTCCAATAACCCTGAGTTGATCAAAAAAATGTCACTACTCCGCAACTTTGGTCACAACGGTCCAGAGGACTTCGGCGATGTAGGCATCAATGGCAAGAACTCAGAGTTTCATGCCGCAATGGGAGTGATCAACTTAAAATACATTTCTGAAATTTTGACCAGCCGCAAAGAGCAGTCACAGAAGTACGATAAAGCTTTGATCGGTGTAGATCATCAGAAAATCACCAAAAATCCTGATAGTGTTTTCAATTATGCCTACTACCCGATCGTATTGCCAAGCACTGATCGACTTCTAAAAATTCAAGAAACACTTAACGCAGACAAGATTTTTCCGCGTCGCTATTTCTTTCCTTCGCTCAATGGGTTGAATTACGTTAATTACCGTTCCAATCCTGTAAGCGAAAGTGTAAGCACGCGCATATTGTGTTTGCCTCTTTATTACGACCTTACCGGAGAAGAGATTGACTTTGTTTGTCGTTTGATCAAACGTGCACAAAACAACTGATGAGATGAAGGTAGCTATCATGCAGCCGTATTTTGTGCCGTACATCGGTTACTACCAACTCATTCGGTTCGTTGATCTCTTTGTAGTGTATGATAACATTGAATACACCAAAAAAGGTTGGTTCGCGAGAAATCGTATACTTAAAAACGGAGAGGCCGAATTAATTGGTTTGACCATAGCTAAAGGCCCTGATAATGCTCATGTAGTTGATCGTTATTTAGCAGATACCTTTCACAGTAAGGACAAAATCAAATTAAAAAATAAAATTCAGGAGCAATACAGAAAAGCACCGTTTTTTAATGAGACCATGCCGGTCATCAATGACATTCTGGCGTGCGATGCCAACAACCTTTTCGAATTCATTTTTAATAGTTTGAAAATAACAACTGGTCATCTTGGCATTACCACCCCCATGGTTCGATCATCAGAAATCGCCATTGATCATAGCCTCAGATCAGAAAATAAAGTACTTGCAATTTGTGAAGCGCTAGGAGCTAAACAATATGTAAATCCTATTGG
>JBDKJN010000055.1:0-4685 GCA_039796595.1 Bacteroidota bacterium | reverse complement strand
ACCCGTAAAATGGACAGAGGCTCAACGCTTTACTGCGGATTATTTAACGGCTGCAAGTCCTCATTTAAGAGACGGAAATGGTAATATACTTAAGGGTTGGTATATGGAAAAGTGTTGGATCGATGAACTATTCGCGCATTATCCTCAAGCCGACGGATTACAAATCTACATTGGATGGGATGACGCAAATAGCAAGAATAATTTGGTATGGATGGCCAGTGCACCTTGGAATAACAACGGTGTGATGGAGCGCCAAAACTTAAACGATGACGGAACGGTATTGGATTTGACAGCTGCTTGTCCAACTGTTTGTCCAACTAAGAATGTTTTGCCATAATGTATGGTGTGCCCCACATTATTTATTTTCTGATAGCATTATTTATATGTGTGCACGGTGCATGGGGTTTTAGGAATAAATCTCCGCTTACTAGAACTATTATTTTTTTTACTGTTTTTATTCTTAGCAGCGATTGCCTGGGTATTTTTCTCGCGTTTGTCAAACTCGTAACGTATAAATTACTTTTTGCGAAATTGATGTTAATTACGCTCTTCTTGATACACATTGTAAGGGAGGAGATAGTTGATAAACGCTTTCTAATTGCTGTCAATATATCGGTTGTGTTATTGCTATTGTTCACAGCATTCGTGATGATGCTTCCAATTAAGCCAGGTGAGTGGCCAGCTTATCCATATTTAGTATGCCAGGTGACATGGATAATTTATACGCTTATGGCCATGTTGTTACAATTACAAAAAGATGACCCTTCGCCACTTTGGCGAAGGGCCTATTTTTGGTTCATGGGCGGAAGCTTCTGTTTCTATTGTTTTTCTTTTTTACTTTTCCCACTGAGGTCTTCAAGTGTCATTAGTTTGGTGAATTCGCAATTGCATAACACTCTTATTATTTATGCTTGTATATTTTTGTATAGTCTAATTGCAGCTGGTTTGTTACTGGACAGAACCCAATCATCATCAACTTATGTATAATGAATTCATACTCGCGGTTGTTGTAGGATGTATTTTGTTTGTATTGTTGTCCTTATTTATTGTGGCTTTTGTTATTCGTTATAATCAAAAGCAACTGGAGTTCGCTGCTGCAAAAAAGAGCATGGAGTTGGCTTTTCAAAACGAGTCGAACAAGGCTCAGCTCGAATTGAGCGAACAATTGCTTCAAAAAGTCTCTCAAGAAATTCATGATAATATCGGTGCAACTTTGACCTTGGCAAAAATGCAGTTGACCACAGCAAATGATTCTACAGTAGGCGAAAGATCCAAAACAACAATAGAATTACTGACCAGGTCAATTCAAGATTTACGCAATTTGTCCAAGTCCATTAATGGCACATACATGCTGGAAAATGGTTTGGAAAAGGCCATACAGCGTGAACTTGGCTTCGTTTCGTTGGCGGGTGTTATACGAACAGAAATGGTTTGGCCCGAGATTCATATCGACCTTTCGGATCAACTTGAGATTGTTATTTTCAGAGCGGTACAAGAGGCAATTAATAACGCAGTTAAACATGCCAATGCTTCATTGATAAAGGTGGAGGCTTTGTGTTTAGATGATCGACTGGTATTTATTGTATCTGATGATGGCAAGGGTATGGATATGGATCAAGTGGAAAAAAGCGTAGGTTTGAACAGCTTAAAGGCAAGAATGATGGCGATAGGCGGGCAGTTTGACGTTGAATCTACTCCCGATCAAGGTACAGCCATTAAATACATTCTTTACACGGAAACGGCGTAAGAAAGATGTTTAAATGACCAGAAATAGATTTCAAGAAGAATTGTCGAAAGTTGAAGCCCATGATTATTTTTGTTGCACTTCATCTTTAGCCTTTTATTTGTCATTATGCAGAATTCAATTCGTGTTGCCATTGCCGATGACCACAAGCTCCTGCGCTTAGGGCTTGTTCAATTGGTTGAATCGTTAGGATTTCAAGTGATCGGTGAAGCAGACAATGGTGATGAGTTAACCAAAATGATCAAGGATGGATTAAAACCTGATGTCATCCTTATGGATATCAATATGCCTATCATGGATGGGTTGATGGCCACCAAATGGATAAAGGAACATTATCCTGAAATCAAAGTTCTTGGCCTTAGCATGTTGAATGATGATCCAACCATAATAAAAATGATCCGGAATGGCGCAAAAGGCTATTTGCTGAAAGACACCGAACCTGGTGAATTGCGCACTGCTATTTCGGATGTGTATTCCAAAGGGTTTTATTTTTCTCCTTTGGTAAATGGTCGCCTCATCAATAGTATTGCGAATGATAATGATGGTAAAGACATGGACTTGGCGCAACTCACCGAAAAAGAATTGATCTTTTTGAATTTGATTTGTTCAGATAAAGGTTATCGCGAGATAGCCGAAGAAATGTGTTTGAGCGCTCGAACCATCGATGGGTATCGTGACAATTTGTTCCAGAAACTAAATGTTGAGAGTAGAATTGGTCTGGTACTATTTGCTGTTAAACATCGGATTTATGTAATAAACTAGGCGGTTTTGTAAATAGACTTGAAATAATATTTGGAAATAAAAAAAAGGCTGCTCGTATGGAGCAGCCTTTATTATTTGTTATCGTGTGAACAGAATTTCACGCATCTTAGGAAGTGGCCACATTTCATCGTCCACGATCAATTCGAGTGCATCCGAATTATTGCGGATTTCATCCATAAGTGGTTTGATTTTGTTGGCAAAAGCTTCTGCTTGTTTTTCTACATCAAGCTTTCCTGCTTTATTCAACTCGATATTCATTTTGTCAATCGTATTCTTGATGGCATTGATATGGGTGCCAATCGCTTTGATCGTATCCACTTGCATGCCTGTAATGGCTTTTGCATCGGCCGCAGAAAGGATGTCTTTCAAACCAAGAACGTTGTTGATCAGGTCATTTTGGTAGTGCAAGGCAGCTGGAACAATATGATTTAATGCGATATCCGCAGAAACGCGTGCTTCGATTTCGCGACGACGTGTGTACGTTTCTACTTCAATTTCGTAGCGCGCGTGTATTTCTTCATGGGTCAATACGTTCAATTGTTCAAACATCTTGTGGATGTTTTTATCCTTCCATACTTTTAGAGCGAGCGGAGTATTCTGTAAATTGCTCAAGCCACGCTTTGCAGCCTCTTTTACCCACTCGTCACCGTATCCATTACCTTCGAAACGAATCGCCTTACTTACTTTGATCAAACGCTGCAATTCTTTAAGGATAGCCTCGTCTTTGTCATCGCCTTTAGCAATGCGATTATCAACGTCCTTTTTGAATTGGTTAAGGCGATGAGCAACAATTGTATTTAATGTAATCATTGCATTAGCGCAGTTTGCACTGCTACCTACCGCGCGGAACTCGAATTTGTTACCAGTAAAGGCAAATGGAGAAGTTCTATTGCGATCAGTGTTGTCCAGCAATACTTGAGGCAATTTGCCAATATTGAGTTTGAGCTCGGTTTTATCTTGAGGCGTCATTTTTCCGGCCTTGATGTTCTTCTCTAGATCATCAAGCATCGCACTCAATTGTTCGCCTAAGAATACGGACATAATTGCTGGCGGAGCTTCATTCGCACCTAAACGGTGGTCGTTACCAACCGAAGCAATGGATGCACGCAATACATCAGCATTTTCAAAAATAGCAGCCACGGTATTCACTAAGAATGTCAAGAACTGCATGTTGCTCTTAGGGTTTTTTCCAGGCTTCAACAAATTCACGCCAGTATTGGTGCTCAAAGCCCAGTTGTTGTGTTTGCCACTGCCATTGATTCCTTCAAACGGTTTTTCATGCAACAAAACACGGAAATTGTGTTTGCGTGCTGTTTTTTCAAGAACATCCATGACCAATTGGTTGTGGTCATTGGCCAGATTCGCCTCTTCAAACATTGGAGCTAGCTCAAATTGGTTTGGAGCTACTTCGTTATGACGTGTTGTGACGGGTATACCAAGGTGATGAGATTCTGTTTCGAAGTCCTTCATGAAGCCCATTACACGTTCCGGTATTGAACCAAAATAGTGGTCTTCCAATTGCTGACCTTTAGCAGGACGAGCGCCAAATAGGGCACGACCGCTCATCTGAATATCATAACGTGCGTTGTAAAGAGCAGAATCAATGAGGAAATACTCCTGTTCCCAACCCAAAGTGATATTTACTTTATTGACTTCCTTATCAAAATATTGGCAAACTGACGTGGCAGCTTGATCTACTGCATGCAATGCTTTAAGTAGCGGCATTTTGTAATCCAGTGCATGGCCGGTATAGGAAATGAAAATGGTTGGGATACAAAGTGTATTGCCTACGATGAAAGCAGGGCTTGATGGGTCCCACAAAGTATAGCCACGAGCTTCGAATGTATTGCGGATACCGCCACTAGGAAAACTCGAAGCATCAGGTTCCTGTTGAACCAAAAGACTTCCATCGAATTTTTCGATTGCACGACCGTCACTCAAAGGTTTGAAAAAACTATCGTGTTTTTCTGCAGTAGTACCTGTCAAAGGCTGAAACCAGTGGGTGTAGTGAGTAACACCGTGTTGAATCGACCATTCTTTCATGGCTGCTGAAACGTGGTCCGCCGTCTGTCGGTCAATTCGTGTTCCGTTTTCAATGCAGTCAAGCAAAATAGAATACACATCATCTGTGAGGTATTCGCGCATTTTGAACATTGAAAAGACTTTAGAACCATAGAAG
>JBDKJN010000054.1:0-7334 GCA_039796595.1 Bacteroidota bacterium | reverse complement strand
TGCATTATGTAACCATGGCGAATTATGATGCCTCATATCGAAATGTACACGTGGTATATGACAAGGACAATTTAGATTGGACATTGGGACAGGCTGTATCAGCGGCTGGAGCCCGCCAACTGCGTATTGCAGAAACAGAGAAATATCCACACGTGACATTTTTCTTTAGTGGAGGTAGAGAAGCTCAATTTGAAGGTGAACAGCGGATCATGATTCCTTCACCAAAAGTGGCAACCTATGATTTGATGCCTGAGATGAGTGCTCAGGGAATTGCCGATGCGGCTATCGCCCATTTAAAGGATGTGGGGCCTGAATTCATGTGCTTAAACTTTGCCAATCCGGACATGGTGGGTCACACCGGTGTTTTTTCGGCAATTGTCAAGGCAGTAGAAGCAACCGATCGTTGTTTGCAGCAGGTGGTAGAGGCAGGTCTCGCTTTGGGTTATGAGTTTATCGTTATTGCCGATCATGGGAATGCAGATTTTGCGGTTAACGATGACGGCACACCGAATACCGCTCATACCACAAACCCTGTTCCTGTTTGGCTGGTTTCTGAACGTCGAAAGTCGCTGCAAAGTGGAATACTTGCCGATGTCGCGCCAACCATACTTGATTTGATGGGCATAAAAAAGCCCGATCAAATGACCGGGCATTCTTTATTGACTTAGTCGATTATTTGCTTCCCAAACGATGCACATAACCTTCGAAATTTTTTCCGTCGCTGCGCTGTAGCACATAGTAATACAATCCATCGGGTTCATCTTTGGCTGTCCAACTGTTGTTGTAACTGGTCGATTCATATACGATTTTACCCCAGCGGTTCCAGATAGTGATCTGACTATTTGGAAATTGTTCGATTCCTCGAATAACGAATGCATCGTTTAAGGCATCACCATTCGGGGTGAAGACATTCGGTATTTCGGTATCACAAAAGACAATTTCAACAACAATTGTCCCTGTCATGCCGCAAGCATCAGTTACTGGTATGGTATAGTTGCCAATGGTATTTATTACAAATTGAGCATTTTGAAAGCTCTCCACAAGTTCTGAGTCATAAACATAAGAGTATGGCAATTGGCCGTTAGTAACTAAACTTCCAGTCAATTCATTCACACAAATTTGCCCCGGATCTTCGATAGAAATGGGCTGTGGCTCAAACACTTCGAATTCGTCCGAAAACGACGATCCGCAATCATCAATCACATTGAGTGTGTATTGGCCGCCTTGACCTGTATTAAACTCGTCTGTTGGGCCATTCCCGTTGCTGCTCCAGTTGTATGTATAGGGTGCTACACCATCTACAATACTGGCCGATGCCATTGTTGGTCCACAAATGTTGATGTCGTTGACAGTGACTGAAGGCTGAACGGGATCAATGACTTGGAAAGCGTCTGATACTTCCGTGCCACAATGGTCTGTGATTGAAAGTGTATAGGTTCCAGCTTCGCCGACATTGTACGTCTCAGTTGGCCCCGTTCCTCCGCTGCTCCAGTTGTAGGTGTATGGCCCAAATCCAGAGGTTATCGTTGCAGTTGCTACTGTTGGACCGCAGACATTGATGTCATTCACCACCAAAGTTGGTGGGTTATAATCAACTATATATAATGTGGCCTCGGCCGTGTCAAGCACGTTTTCTTCAGTGAGGTAAACGAAGTAGACGGTGATGTCTTCAGAGCCCTCGTTTTCTTCATCGAGGATTGAACTTATCGGCAATACAACATCCACCCCATCGAGGGTTATACTTTCCGGAATACCTTGGTAATCTACGCCGCTGGTTGCGTTGCCACTCGTAAATAGGGTAACGGTCAACGGTTCCGTTTGACAGCCCGGAGGATGTATAACGAAATTTCCGTCAATGCAGCCTTCAAGTATTGTGTTATCACCCAAATCAGGACTAGGATTAAGAACAAAAGCGTCAATAAGTGATCCGCTTACATCAAATGAACCTTCTTTCAAAAAAACGGCAGAATCAAAAGCCGTATCGCTGACATCGGCCAAGGCCAGTTTGATATGATAGGTTTCTCCACATTGCAAACCGCTGTAAAAGGCAGTAAGAATGACCGTTAGTCCGTCGTACTGCACATAAATAGACCCTGTCTCGTTATAAGGCGCTGTAAATCCGTCACCATTGTAAACGTAAAATTCGCAATAGTTACAATCGATATCTCCTTCGGCAGCATTACCCTCGCAACCGCCATTTAAGTTGAAAATACTAACGAAATCTGTAGATCCAGGAATAAGTGCAATGTTGGTTGCATTATTCGTGAATGGCCCATTTATGCCAGGACCTGACAAGAAAAAACCGAATACATCAGAAACATTTCCACAGTCCGAAAATCCATCTCCGTCACCATCTGCGCCACTGTACTCTGGGTATTCTTCCGAGGCCCATACATAGTCAAAACTCACTGTAGAACCGGTTGCAATGAAATCAAATTCAAGAATTGCTGCATCGTTATGCGTTAAGCCATCCAAATCATCGAGATCCGCATCGCTTGCGCCGGAATTACCTCCTCCTTCAGAATCGGAGCCGCTGTTATTGGGACCAATACCGGCGTTTACGTTCCCGGTGCCCATCATGATTCCTGTTGGAATACCTACGTTGCTATTGGTGGAGTTGAATGATCCAATTTGATCGGCATCTCCGCTAAAGGTTACGTTAAAGAACTCAACATCCGGACCTAAGAGTATGGCAATGGCCTCGTCAAGGGTGATGGAATTGTCAACAACCAACTGGGCTTGTACAGGCAATTGGAGAATAAAGCAAACGAGAAGTGAAGCAAAAAACTTGAATTTCATAGCAGGTAAATATTATCGTTTGGTACTATGGCGCTAATATGGGGTAAAAGGTTGCCTAATCCTAAGGTCGAAGCAAGGAATATTTGGATTCTTAATCACCTGATCAAAGTAATTGTTCCTTGGTAGTCGAAGTAGTTGCCTCGTAGATCAATTGCTTTTGCAGTGTACACATATACTCCGTCAGGGCAATAGTAGCTTCCTTGCAGGTGTGAGCCCACCCATGGCTCATCGAGGTTGTCCGTTTCAAATATTTTTTCACCCCAACGATTGAAAATTTTCCATTCAAACCACACCAAATGGGTTCCTTGAGCAAAAATCACATCATTAATGCCATCGTTGTCTGCCGTGAAACAATTTGGGATGTACAAGGTACCTGGAGGTAGAAACCCATCGCTAGAAGATGCTTCGCAACCTCCGCTTTGCACAAACAGCGTCGCCTCCATGTTCTCACCATTGCTGAAAGTATGAGTCGGGTTGTAATCATTACTTATCGTTCCATCACTGAATTCCCAGTGCGAAAAGATGGAGGAATCGGAAAGGTTTTCAAAAGAAATGGTATAATCTCCAGCGTATTCCCAACTAAATTCTGCTTCAATCGAAATAACCCCGACATTAATGGTAACGCTGGCTGTCTGGCCACATAAATCTTCAACGGTAAATGTGTACGAAGCTGCATCGGTAATTGCAATCCGAATGGTATCAGAACTCGAATTGATTGGCTGCCATTGCCCCTGCCATTGGTTGTCGTATGCGTTGACTTCAACCCAGATGTCTGCACTATCCTCAAAACAAACCCAAACATCAGGAGATGGTATCAAGATGAGTGGAGGTGGGTCAAGAAGAATATTTACCTCGTCTTCGGCAGTTTGCTGACATGCATCGGTTACGACGACGGTCAAGGCCATTGCTTCATTCGTCTCAACAGAAACTGTTGAAGTTGTATAAGTGAGTAAATTATTCACCAACCAATTGTATTCAAATGGTCCAGTTCCTCCGGTGATTTGTGGTTCAAACTGTCCTGCATAAATACATTCGCCCATTTGATCTGGCCCAAGGTCAACCGATAAGGGTAGATTTTGGGTTTGGACAATTATTTCGTCACTTGCGGTTTGACCACATTCGTTTTCAACTACGAGTGTAATCGTGATGGCTTCTTGCACGGTGATGTCAAAGTTATCCGCTGTGGAAACCAAAGTATTGTTGACATACCATTCGTAGAGTAGGTTGGTGCTATCACCAATAATGTCGGGCGCCAATGGAACAGATTCGAGACATGGTACCGTTTGATCTGGACCTAAATTTATTGTCGGAATGGGGCTTGATGTTTCCAGCCAAATCGAGTCATTAGCCAATTCCCCGCAATTATCCTCAATCAAAAGGTATATCCATTCCGATTCTGTAATGCTATGATTTAATGTGGTTGTAGTTCCTAAGATACTCCCCATAGAATCAATCCACGAATACGAATATGGTGATGATCCACCGATAGCCTGAGCTTCAAGTATGATGTCTTGTACACAACTGGTCGGGCCATCTGGTTGTATCTGTACATCCAATGGCGGATTGACTGGTGAAACGGTATAAGTATCTGTTGCCTCCATGCCGCAGCCATCCGTCACAACAATGACAAGTGTAACCTCTTCATTTGTCACAAGGGTTACTGTTGGGGTATTGGCGTAGTCCACGGCATTCGCGTACCATTCGTATATGAATGGGCTCGTGCCTCCTATAATTGCTGCCTCGAATTGTCCTGAGTTTGCGCACAGATCAAGTACGTCCGGAACTATGGTCACATCGAAATTGGGGTTTTGCAAAAATATTTCCAACTCATCACTAACAGTTGCACCACAACTGTTTTCAATTATCAAGCTGACCGTTGTATTTTCCTGTATAATGAGGTCAAGAAAAACATCTGTTGAAACCAAAACATTGTTTACATACCATTGATACTGAAGTCCTGTGGTATTGCCAATAATCGTAGGCAACAATTGAATGCTTTCTAGGCATGTGACGTTAAGGTCTGGGCCAAGTGAAAACTGAGGAATTTCATTAGTCATTTCAAACCAAACGGAATCCAAAGCTTGAACACCACAATTGTCTTCTACCATCAGAATGACCCAATTCGATTCATCGATTGTATAGGTAATGGTATTTGCGCTCCCTAAACTTGTGCCGGCACCGTCGGACCATAAGAAGGTATAAGGTAAGGTGCCACCCATGGGTTGACCTTCCAGAGTGA
Source organism: Bacteroidota bacterium (assembly GCA_039796595.1). Classification (GTDB taxonomy): domain Bacteria; phylum Bacteroidota; class Bacteroidia; order Flavobacteriales_D; family Sanyastnellaceae; genus CANHSF01. Next base: position 2,296 of record JBDKJN010000054.1, on the reverse strand, counting down.
TGGTTTCTACGCAGTCGAATGATCCTTCGGGCTGGATTTCCGCAGTCAAAGGTGCGTTGGTCAATGCGACGTAAAACGTATCAGCCAATTGGAAGCCGCATTCATCAGTTACAATGAGAATGACTTCTGCGTCTTCCTGTGCATTAAAACTTATACTGGAATTCGTACTGATTTCTATACCATTATGCAACCAACTATAACTCAAGTCTGCGAGGTTCCCATTACTAATTGCGGAGTGTTGGATTATTGAATTACAATTGACCATGGTATCCGATAGGGGTTCTATCGTCCAATTCGGATTTGGCCAAAGCAACAAAGAGTGAATGGCATTTGTTGATGTTAACCCACATGTATCGGTGGCGGTGTAAGAATAACTGATGTTCCCTGTGGGTTGTAAAATGAGTTGCGATGCATTTGATCCAGTGTTCCATGTGATGTTGTAATAGCCGTATCCACCACTAATGTCGGGTGTAATAGTTACTTCCTCCCCGCATACGAACGGATGTATGCCATTGGTGACCTCAAGAATTGGGGGGTCATGAATTTCAACAGTAGTTTGAGCCGTTGATCCACATCCGTCAAGACTATTTGCTGTGATTATAAAGGTTTCGCCTCCTTCTATTATAGCGTCTGTAAATCCCGATATGGGGATACTCAATGAAGTGGTATTCGCTGGGAAGACAATGGTATCTGTTGACCACGAGACATCGGTTCCTTGTTGTGCACTTCCACTTACAATAATTTCGTAAGACGAGTCCTCGAGTAACGAAGCCGGCAATTGAGCTTCAATCATCCCCGGCAAACATCCTTCGTACAAGCCCTGTGAATTCGGGGCTATGGTCGGAGCTGTGAAAGCTAAGGCAATACCCTGCGCCACAAAACTACCACCCTCTAGAAAGACGTAGCTATCGTAGTAAACGTCCTGAACATCGGCAATAACCAATTTGATGTGGTAGGTCTGGAAACATTCCACTGGTGACGACGCTTGCATGACTGTGGTGTATCCATCCGGTTCCACATAGCTTGGGCCCAATATTGTATTGGGGATGTAATACTGTGAATTGGATACTGAATTAATCGCATCAACGGATATTGGTGAAGTGCTATTGGGCACTAATGCGAGATTAATCGAATTGTTGCTATAGGGACCGCTGATGCCGGGCCCAGAGAGAAAAAAACCAAACGCATCATTGTATCCACTGTTGACGAATTCAGGATATTCTTCCGATCCAAAAACAAAATTGAATAACAGAAAATTTCCATTGGGCACGAAGTCGAATTCTAAAACAGCCACATCGTTGAACGTTTCGCCAGTCATTAATTCAAGATCAGCATCGTTACTTGCAAAACCCGATGCAGGACCTTGTGAAGCATCCAATTCGTTATTGCCTACAATTTGATCGACATTACCGGTGGCCATGACAAATCCAGTAGTCAGGCCAAGACCACATGTTCCAGAACAAGTAAATGATCCGAATTGCTGGTTGGTACCGACAGTGGTAATATTTGCAACGGAAATCCCACTCCCCAACAAAACGTTTTGAAGTCCATCAACGGCATTGACCGAATTGTCGATCACAATTTGCCCTAATAGTATCTGTGATAGTTGAACAAGAAAGGTGATTATTAGGATTCTCACATGTTCTAGTATCTCGCACGAAGATAAACATTATTCGGGAGATTCAGAAGTCTCCTGATCTGAATTTTCATCCGTTTCGAAATCAAGCATATTATTGGCCTGAAGAAGGTTGTACCACTGAAAAAGCTTCTTGATATCAGAATCGTAGGTAGGCAAAACCTTTTTCATCGCAGCACGCAATGACTTACTATCTGTGCCAACATCTGAAGCGGCTGCACCTGCATATTCTGCCTTAATTTTTAGAAATACTTCCTTGAGCGGAACATCCTCTTCTAAAGTAAACATGCTGATGTCACTTAAACTGCTCACTTTCTGTGTCGGATGAACTGGCATGCGTTTATTGTCGATTAAGGATTCAACAATGATGGTCGATTTGCCTCCGGTGATAAGTTGATAAATACCGGGCTTTCCTGAAACAGCGAGGATTTTGTCTAGGTTGGTTTTCATATCTGTTATGAATGATGTCGAATAATTGTGATAAAAAGGGGTGCAAATATCTGATTTAACCACAATTGTTGAACATTCCAGTCAAAATTTATGAAGTCGGTAACGGATCGATACATGAAGGAATTTCATTTAGCCAAGTAATTGACTGATTGTCAGTGTCGATTTGAGCGCAATACAAATCATGTCCATTGGTAACAACCAGGAGTGAAA
>JBDKJN010000053.1:0-2681 GCA_039796595.1 Bacteroidota bacterium | reverse complement strand
TCGAATCGGTTGTTTGGGATTCTTCGCCTGGACTCAGCATGTGTGTACCATGTAATAAAGCTTGGCCTGCAAAATTATCCAAGTTAGAAGAGCATTTTGGCCAAGCCTTAACAAATAGGATTACCTTGTCTTCCTGAGCGCAGCGAAGGATCTTTTGAATTGAAACGAAATTGCTCATCGAAGGGATGTAAACAGGTAGTGCATAAAAAATAAAAAGGCTGCTTCATCAAGCAGCCTTTTCTTATGCTCTTGTAGAGCATAAATCGGTGATTATTTTTTCTTTTCGAGAACCTCGTCGATCATACCGTATTCTTTGGCTTCGCTGGCGATCATCCAGTAGTCGCGGTCACTGTCGTTCCACACTTGATCATAGGTTTTACCGCTGTGTGAAGCAATAATGTCGTAAAGCTCCTTCTTCAACTTTTGGATTTCACGCGCTGTAATTTCGATATCACTAGCCTGACCGCGAGCACCTCCAAGAGGCTGATGGATCATAACACGTGAGTGTTTTAGACCAGTGCGTTTGCCAGCCTCACCTGCGCAAAGCAACACTGCGCCCATAGAGGCAGCCATTCCAGTGCAGATCGTAGCGACGTGAGGATTGATGTATTGCATGGTATCGTAAATGCCAAGTCCAGCATACACACTACCACCCGGAGAGTTGATATAGATCTGGATGTCTTTTTGAGCATCGGCGCTTTCCAAGAAGAGCAATTGAGCTTGAATGATATTAGCGATATAATCGTCAATTTCAGTACCAAGGAAAATGATACGGTCGGCCATCAGGCGTGAGAATACATCGACCTCGCGGAAGGGCATGTTGCGTTCTTCGATGACGGTGCGAGTCATATTTTCTGGACCGTACATGTGGCTAATTACATCATCGACCACTGAACCAGAGATACCTCTGTTGGATACGGCGTATTTGCGGAATTCTTTTCTATTCATCATATGCTTAAAACTTAAATATGCTGCCAATGTATGGCAACCGCAGCACATAATGTGTTGAAAAATGTGAAGATTTTCACAACAATGAACGGTTGAGTACTTCTGTCCAAAAGGCGTCGATTGTTTGAATAAACCGATCTGGTGTATGAACGGTTTCTGCAAGTAAACGGCTGTTTTTCAACATGGTGTCTCTTTGAGTGTCGGACAGGGAAAGAAATGCGATAAGGGAATGTCGCAGTCCGGGCTCATCATCGGAAGGTGTGAGGTACCCGTTAAATTCGTGTTGTACAAAAAGGTGAGCACGGCCAATATTGGTTGCAATCACAGCACAACCGGAAGCCATGGCTTCATTGATGACAAGGTTGGGAAAGTGATCAACACTCTGGGTGCTCACATGGAGCATGGTCGTATTGATGAGTTCGTAGTAGTTTTTTTGAGCTCCACGAATTTCAACGATATCTTGTAGTCCATGGTTTGCTATGGCGTCCCGCATTTCTTGCTCTTGCAATCCGGTTCCTATATAAATGACTTTCCATCCAGCCAATAATTCAGGACGTTGTGCCCGAATATGCGCTAAGGCTTCGAGAAACATCAAAGGTCTTTTGTACACTACAAATGCGCCAGCCCACACCATGATTTTATCTTTATTCGGTGCCGGGTAGAATTTTTTGATATCGCAAAAGCGACTCGTTGGAGTTCGTACGATGGGGATTTTTTTGAAAACGCCAGAAGTGTTTGCCCATTCTTCTACATCGTCAAACCAGGTGAAAATGCCTTCGAAAGCGATGCGGCGAAACAGGTTTTCGTACTTGATGTCTTCTTTGTGATGGCCTGCGTAATTGAGTCTAAATGCTGTGGGAACACCGTTGTAAGTAAGAGCGAAAGTTTTGTGTAATCGCCAGATGGGTTTGAGCCATTGCAAGACCTTTAGGGTCCAAATGGGGTCGTGCGATGAGCTGTACGAAATAACATGCATCAACGAAATGCGATATTTCAACAAGAGCCACAGGAGATGCAAGGTTTCGTGTACGACCTTGAATCGATGGTTGCGTTCGGGGATAAAAACAATCCCAAGAGCATTTAACTCGCCTTCGGAATATTGTTTTTTCAGAGACTCTACGTCATTCGTTTTGAGAAAGTAATAGAGTTTGTGACTGGAGGCATTTGAGTTTTGATAGGCCTGATTAAATAGCGGAAAAAAAACATGTGGCCCACGTATAGGGCGATTGGCAAGTATCTGTTGGTAGAGAGCGATGCGTTTCATGCGACCATGTTATTTAGTAATGACACGGTGTTGCCACGTGAAGGATTTATTGCGAAGAATAATATTGACATATTCTTTGACAATGGTAGGAATCCATTTCCACTTGTTATAGGAAATTGCATACCGAATAGAGGAGAAAAAGCAATTTATCGCCTCTCCGAACGCACTGTTTTTTCGGAGTTGATGACTCAAAACATATTGTGTTTTGACCAGGCGATCCAAGTAATAATCTCTGGTGCTGAGGTCTGCAATCTCATTGAGATAAGCAGCCATACAACTGAAGGACTGAATGGCTTTTTTATCTTTTTTTATTTGTTGAATTTGGCTCCACGTTCCACCCGAATGCACGCGATAACAACTGGGTTGGATAGATGGGATAAAATGGGCCCCCCCATGTTGTCCAATCAGGGTATACAAGTAAGTATCGCCATTTGGACAATCGAGGTAATTGCTTGGGAATTCACGGATG
>JBDKJN010000052.1:0-2899 GCA_039796595.1 Bacteroidota bacterium | reverse complement strand
CACGCTTCAACCGTTGCAGTTCGACTTCCGAATTCACATAAAAAACCAAGAGATCATCATCGTCAAATTGACGCGTTGGCAAGTCCTCAGAAACGGTAAACTCTAAATGCCAACTGGTATTCCGATGACCTAACAACAATCCATCGTACCCATTATGATTTATAAAACCACCTAAATTTTCAAGGCCTACAACTTCGGTATAAAACCGTTCAATTTTCTTTAAGTCTCTGGTATGTCTGGCGTATCTAAAATTCATATCCTTTATTTTTTCTAACGTACAAGACTCAACATTCTATACCCAATGAAAATTAAAAATAAGCAAGCCGTCGCCAATACCACATAAAGCATGTTTATATAATTAATCATAAAACCTGAAAAAGTATAAATTGAACCATGACTGTCTGAATGAGCATTAAATACAGTTTGTATTTGCTTTGCTTCATAAATATGAACAATCACGATGGCGATTAGCAGCACTGTAAACATAAGTAGTATACCATTCGGGAAAATGCGTGCGTATTTTCTAAAACCCTCTTTTATAGCGAAAGTCATAAAACCGAATGCCACAAAAAGAACCATAAAAAGTGACTTTAGGGACAAAATAAAATACGTATCACGGATATGGATGTCCATTGCTGAATCCGAAGACAACATTCCCATGAAACTAGTATTGAATATCTCTACAGGGCAGGTCAGAAAGATCAAAAGAAAACTGAATCCAAAGATGGCCAACACCCAAAGTGACTGGCGGATAATGATTTTATTAGTTATCTGCTGCAAAATATATTCTTTCTAATCATTTCATTCAACACACACAAACAACCTGACAAGTACCTTGATCAATCTCGAAACTCCTCTGCCTCTTTTTTTGATAAGGCTCTTCGCGAATTGCGAAAAACTAAATCGTGACCTCTGAACTCCAACTCCATATCTGGGAAATCAATCAGAGCATCCAAATCCAATCCATTAAAACATTTCCGTAAAGCCTCTTCATCGTTCGTAATGACATTGAAACGCTTAGAAAAAAGTTTCGCCTCTTTGAAATCCAAATCCACAGGAACAAACAGATTCATAATTCTTTCCGAGATTGTTTCTTTTTTGACATAGGTTTTCGGAAATGATTTCTTTGTTCGAAGACTACCATCAAGTAATAGTCATGACTTCCATCCACTTGGCCTCGTCTACCTCGCAGTTCTGTGTAATAACCGATACACGTCATCCTCAATCTGCTTGGATGTGATAGTGATTTCCTGCTTTCTTTCCACTCCGATTCGCGATCACAGAAAGCAGCATATTGCACCAAATCCGTGATGGTCTCCTTTTTTAAAGCATACTCCCTGTCACAAAGTTGGAAAGCGAAGGAGATCAAGTCATCTTGCGCCTTAATGCGTGCTCTGTGTTCTTGGACACTTCGATTATTCGCAAAATCATCCACTTCCTCACTCCAATCATCTTTCTCTTCACTCATGACATTTTTTTCCAAAAGATATGTGTGCAATGTACACCTAATCCAAATGTTAATTAAATAGGATAATTATTTAAGCTGCATATGGGGTAAATCGCCTCATAAATGCACACTTTTGCTTATATTCGTTTCGCTTAATTACCTTAACCAAATCTTGCCATGAGCAACTTTCTGCCCAATGCAAAAAAAATGAGGCATGTTCTCATTCTTTGCAGTCTCGCCATTTTATTTTGTAATCAATCCATTGCCCAAGTCACCGGTGCTGATTCCGTGTGCGTTGGCGATGTATTCGTTTATTCCGTGCCTACAGTCACGGGAGCCAGCTATTCCTGGAATGTCACAGGAGATGTTTCAGCTAGCCCGACGAATACTAATTCTAGCACCATTCTTTGGGGACCTGCGGGTACTGGCAATATCGTGGTCACGGTTAATCTGCCGAACTACACGCAGATTTTTCACACCCTGACCGTTACCATTTTTCCGAAACCCAATCCAATCATTACACATCCACCTTATCCCACGTGCCCATCTGGCGGAAGCCAAGAGCCTATCGGTACAACGGATGGCGGAAACGGCTGCGAAAAGGTCTGCAAGTTCGCCACCATCAATTACTCCACGCCACTGAATCCGGGTAGCACCTACTCGTGGACAGCTACAGGCCATCAGTTGATTACTGGTCAAACCACAAATGCTGTATCGGTGACATGGAATGGCTCAGCTCTCGGTACACTCACGGTCTATGAAACCAATCAATGGGGATGTGTTGATTCTGCCACGATCTGTGTAGAGAAAGTGGATTTACCCATTGCCGCCTTTTCTCACCAAGCCAATGTTTGTCTGAATGCACCAGTCACTTTCACCAACAACTCTATTGGTGCTACCTCATACCAATGGTTCTTTGGCGACGGCGGTACCTCCACCTCCAACGCACCTTCTTTCAGTTATTCCTACTCTACTCCTGGTTCATATACCATTACATTGATTGCGATGAACTCTTGTCATTGTACGGACACCATTACAAGCAATATTGTAGTGAGTTCGCTGCCCGGGCCAGATATTACTTGTCCTTCGACGCTTTGCGCATTTGACACTGCAACCTATTCCACGAGCGCAGCAGGTTGCAATTACAATTGGTTTGTCAATGGTGGATCCATAGTCGGCGCCAACAATATGCAAAGCGTAACTGTTGCATGGGGCGCGGGTCAAATGGGCACCTTGTGTTTGCTCGTTACGGGTTGTGGCGGAGTTTGTAGCGATACTACCTGTGTTTCGATTCCATTAGTTCCTGCAACGGCAACTATAACCGGACCAGCCAAAGTATGTCCCGGCAGTTGTGAAAAATATTATCTGCCTAAATTTAGTGGTGCATCGTATAATTGGTCTTTAAGTGGCGGTTGCGGCACCATAGTAGGTGATACCACATGTTGCGAAGAA
>JBDKJN010000051.1:0-8460 GCA_039796595.1 Bacteroidota bacterium | reverse complement strand
GCATGCTACCGAAGTCGGCAAAAGCAGTGTACAAAACCACTTCATTCTCATCTGATTCAATGCTCTCCAATCCGGAGTCGATGAGTTCAAGTTCCAATTCTTCAAGATTAGAAGCAGCGTCTTTGGCCAAACGAAATACGCCTTTGCGATCAAATACAAAACTCAATGATCCGCTATTGCCCAAGGTACCACCGCCACGATTAAAATACATGCGCACATTAGCCACCGTTCTGGTTGGATTGTCGGTTGCTGTTTCCACCAAAATAGCCACACCATGAGGACCATAACCTTCATAAACCACTTCTTCGTAACCCGCAGTGTCCTTATCGCTGGCCCGCTTGATGGCTGCGTCAACGCGGTCTTTAGGCATATTTACCCCTTTGGCATTGGCCATTACCTGACGTAGTCGAGGGTTGGTTGCTGGATCTGGGCCACTGGATTTGACCGCCATAGCAATGTCTTTACCTATACGCGTAAAGGCTTTTGCCATTTTATCGTAACGCGCAAACATTTTATGCTTGCGTTTCTCAAATATCCGTCCCATAACGCTGGTGTTTTTTTAGATTATTGTTGTTCGGCCTGCAAACCTACAAAAGGACACTAAAATCTCCACCATTTTCGGCAAAACATTAGTAGGTTTGTGCTCGTCATGTTTATAGAGAATACCTTTAATCGCGGACGAAGTCATGGATGGATCGAAGTGATCTGTGGTTCGATGTTTTCTGGCAAAACAGAAGAGCTCATTCGTCGCCTGAAACGGGCTGAGATCGCTCAAATGAAGGTTGAAATTTTTAAGCCGAAAGTCGATAATCGGTATCATGAAGCGGATGTCGTTTCTCACAATGCCAATTCAATTCGGAGCACGGCCGTTGAACACAGCTCCCAGCTACTTTTATTGGGAGGTGATGTGGAGGTACTTGGAATTGATGAAGCACAATTTTTCGATGACGGCCTGCCCGAAGTGTGCAATCAATTGGCTAATCAAGGGATTCGTGTAATAATCGCGGGCCTTGATATGGATTTTATGGGCCGTCCATTTGGGCCAATGCCCTACCTACTGGCCATTGCTGAATATGTGACCAAGGTGCACGCTATCTGTGTAAAAACAGGAAACATCGCTCATTATAGTTACAGATATGCCCCAGGAGATTCGGTAGTTCAGCTCGGTGAATTGGAAAGCTATGCACCCCTTTCTCGAGAAGCTTATAATGAGGCCATTTTGCAACGCCGCGCTCAAGAAAAAAAAGGAAATCCTAAGTAAACGCCATGAACCTTACAATGAAGCAAGTGGCGGCCATTACGAAAGGCGAGCTGCTACAAGGTGACGATTCCGCGATCATAGAATATCTGGTTCTTGACAGTCGTAAAGCATTGCAAGCCGAACACGGTCTTTTTATTGCGATTCATGGTGTCCGCCACAATAGTCATACTGTCATTCCTGACTTATATGGCAAAGGCCTGCGTTGCTTTTTGGTTGAAGAAAACATCGCTTTGACGGGCTTAGAAAATGCCACCTTCGTAAAAGTGTCCAATAGCATTGCTGCGTTGCAATTGTTGGCTGCTTATCAACGCGCTCAATGCCGATATCCAGTTGTCGGAATCACCGGCAGCAACGGTAAAACAATTGTCAAGGAATGGCTCAATGTTATGTTGAGCGACGATTATCGAATAGTGCGAAGCCCTAAAAGCTATAACTCACAAATCGGAGTGCCTATTTCGGTTTGGAACATGGATGAAACCCATCAGCTTGGCTTATTCGAGGCTGGAATATCGGAACCGGCCGAAATGGAAAAATTGGCGAAGGTGATCCAACCCACCATTGGTATTCTGACTACCATTGGCACAGCTCACATGGAAAACTTCTTGAGTCGCAGGCAATTGATAGGAGAAAAACTTCACCTTTTCGCTCGCGCTGAAACCATTATCGTTCCTGACGACGCCGATGTTTTGCAATTGGTCAACCCTTGGTCTGAATCCAAGCGCATTTTGGTTGTCCCCGAGGTCCATTTGGTGCGACAATCCGATACCGACGATAATCATCTGATCCGTTTGGGGCAAGAAGAATTTACTTTCGAGGTAAGTTTTGACGATAAAGCATCCATTGAAAACATCGCGTGCTGCATCGTATTCATGCGTCATCTTGGCTATTCAAATGCCTTGATTCAAGATCGCTTAAAACGCTTAACCGCATTGGAAATGCGCCTTCAACTGCTCGAGGGTTCGAACGGTGCGGTCATTGTCAATGATGCGTATAGCAACGATCTTCAATCCCTTGAAATTGCCCTAGATTTTTTATCACGGCATGCCAGAGGCAAAGAAAAAGTAGTAATCCTTTCCGATTTTATTCAAAGCGGAATGCAGATTGACGAACTCAATCGTGCAGTAGTTGATATGCTCAAGCGACACGCAATCAGCGAATGGATAAGCGTGGGGCCCGCTGGAAAACTAAAGCAAACCGAGTTTGGCGATGGTTATCACCATTATTTAACGACTGGAGATTTTCTCTCAGAACTTAATAGTGAATCATTTCAACAAAAGGCCATATTGATAAAGGGCGCTCGCACTTTTGCTTTCGAAAAAATTGTATCTGCCCTTCAAGAACAATCGCATGACTCTGTTCTTCAAATCGATCTCGGTGCGTTGGTGCATAACCTTAACTATTTCAAATCCAAAATTCATCCCACCACAAAATTGATGGTGATGGTAAAAGCATTTGGATATGGCATAGGGGCCCCACAAGTGGCGTCCATATTGATGTTCAATAAAGCGGATTATCTTGCTGTTGCCTATGTCGACGAAGGTGTGGCGCTTAGGAAATCTGGAATTTCACTTCCCATCATGGTTATGAATCCGGAAAGGAACAGCCTAGCGGCATTGATCAAGTTTAAACTGGAACCCGAAATTTACAGCTTGCGCACCTGGCAGCTTTTTTTAAAAGCCCTGCAACAGAACCCAACGCATTCGCCCTACCCCATCCATATAAAACTCGATACCGGTATGCATCGGTTAGGGTTTGAATACCATCAATTACCTGATCTCTTGGCGGAAATAAAGCGCACTCCAGAAATTCGAGTAGCAAGTATTTTCACACATTTAGCCGCTACCGATAATCCAACTTTAGATGCATTCACCAATGAACAATTGTCCCGTTTCGACCAAGCTGTTCAATGCATTTTACCTGAGTTGAACTATCGTCCTATTCTGCACGCCCTGAATACCGGTGGAATACAACGCTTCCCAGAGGCGCAATTCGACATGGTGCGTTTGGGTGTTGGATTGTATGGAGTTTCGGCCGATGCAAATGAACAATCGAATTTATTGCCTGTTAACACGTTCAAAACCGTGATTTCGCAGATAAAAGAGGTCGAAGCGGGTGATAGTATCGGATACAATCGAGCATTTATCGCACCCCGTAAAATGCGGAGTGCCACGATACCCATTGGTTATGCCGACGGACTGCGCCGTCAGTTGAGCAACGGTGTCGGGCATGTAGTGATCAATGGGAAACGAGCACCAATCGTAGGAAATGTATGTATGGATATGACCATGGTAGATGTCACTGAAATAGCTTGTCAAGAGGGAGATGGTGTAGAGGTTTTCGGTCAGCAGCAGTCGATTGGTGAATTTGCTCAATCCAGCGGTACAATTGCTTATGAAATCCTCACTTCCATCAGTCAGCGTGTGAAAAGGATATACACTCAAGACTAGGAAAAAGGCCAGGTTCTTAACATTTCGGGTAGGGAATCTTTGTTTCACATGGTATGCTTTATTGCGCCCTCATTGAATAATTTTGACTTCAGCCCCGCAATTGCCTTGCTTGGGCTTCATAATAACCATCACCCCGTTAAAAATGAAACAGCTTTTCGTTTTATTTACAGCGCTATTTGTAAGCTTCTCGGCATCCGCACAAAAAACACCTATTGTAGAACACCAGGTTTTGGTGCAATTGACGCTGGAAAACAATCCCCAACTTGTTGCAAATGGGTTCATCCAAGCAATGGGAGCTGAAACAGCATTTCGCCATGAGAAACTTTTAAGTAAGACCATGCGCATTCATCTTTACTCTTTTGATCCAAGTGTAATAGACGTGAAAGGAGTGTTGGACCAACTGGAAAAAACACCTGGCGTTCAAATAGCACAGGCCAACCACATCTTGACCGAGCGTCAGATTCCGAACGATTCCTTTTTTGGGCAACAATGGCATCATGTTGAAAATGGAGATCACGATATTGACTCCGATTTGGCCTGGGATATTACCACTGGTGGTATTACCGCTTTTGGAGATGATATCGTTGTTTGTGTTGTTGAATCTGGTGGTGCGAAATGGGATCAAGCCGATATCATTGACAATCACTGGGTGAATGAACATGAAATCCCTAACAATGGTATTGACGACGACAACAATGGATACGTAGATGACTATGACGGCTGGAATATCTCGACAGACACAGATGATCTTTCTCAAGGTAATCATGGTACTCAAGTGAGCAGTATGATTGGGGCCAAAGGAAATAATGCGCTGGGAATTACGGGTGTGAATTGGGATGTCAAAATCATGCAGGTGCAAATGGGCAATATCAATGAGAACAATGTAATTGAGTCCTATGAATATCCCTTGGTGATGCGCAAACAATACAACCAAAGCAACGGCGCATTGGGTGCATTTGTTGTCGCCACAAATAGTTCATGGGGTGTTGATGGTGGTGATCCTTCTGAAGCACCTCTGTGGTGTGCTATGTACGACAGTTTGGGCTATTACGGTGTGCTCAGTGCTGGCTCAACGGCCAACAACAACGTCAATGTAGACGTTGTTGGCGATTTGCCTACGGCTTGTCCAAGCAACTTCTTGATCAGTGTAACTGCAACGAATAACAATGATGTACGCACGTTTAGCGGATATGGAAGTACCACTATCGATATTGGTGCGCCTGGTGAAGATGTGTACTTGGCCGGTAACACCAACTACAACACTACTAGTGGAACTTCGTTTGCCGGACCGTGTGTAGCCGGTGCGATTGCCTTGTTGTATAGCGCTCCATGTACAAGCTTTATGGAAATCGCATACGCTGATCCTGCAACAGCGGCACTCGAAATCAAAAATCATTTGATGAATGGTGTTGATGCAGTAACCAATCTTTCCAATGAAGTTGTTTCGGGCGGTCGCTTGAATGTCAACAACAGTATACAACTGATGTTACAAGATTGCTCTGAAGGTGCTTGTGTAACACCGTTTAATGTGTCTGCTACGCAAGTCGGTCAAACGCTTGACTACTTCATTAGTTGGGGAACCACAGCTTCGATGTTGAGTTTTGACATTACCTATAATGAAGTCGGATCGGATGCAATTTACTACTTGGAAAATGTTGGTTTGCCTCCTTATACCATCACCGGTTTGAGTGCTTGCACGGACTATCAGGTCCAAGTCATAGCTCATTGCGGAAAAGAATCAAGCCAATGGTCGTCTATCTATACCTGGACAACAGATGGTTGTTGTATTCATCCTGCAAGCAACACGATAACTCAGGTTACAGATGTTTCAGCTACTGTGACGTGGCCATTTGTGATGGCGGCTGCATCTTACAATGTCACAGTACTACTCGATGGAGAGGTGTTTTTGGAGTATGTCAATGTCAACACCACGTCAATTGAAATTGGTCCACTCAATCCTTGCTCGATGTACGAAGTAAGTGTGTCTTCCGTTTGTGGCGATATTCCAATGAACACAAACTACACAACTTTCAATACGCTCGGTTGTGGTTCTTGTCAAGACTTAACTTATTGTGATGTTACTGCTGATTCGGGCTTGGAGCACATTGCGGAAGTCTCGATTGATGCTTATACCAGAACTTCGGGCGATGATGGCGGATACATTCTTATCGATGATACTTCGGTACTCCTGCACAATGAATGGAGTTATCCAATAGCTCTTACTCCAGGTTTTGGTAACAATCAATACAATGAATACTTCCGCGTATGGATTGACTACAACTCAAACGGAGAGTTTGAAACCAGCGAATTGGTTTTTGAATCGACGTCACCATCACCTAATCAAATTACCGGGTCTATTACAGTGCCTGCTGGTTTGATCGCCGGTGTGACCAGAATGCGTGTTGCCATGCGCTATAACAGTCCATTTGGTGGTGGTGGTATTCCAGTTAGTTGTGGAGATGGTGCCGATGGTGAAATTGAGGATTATTGTATCACATTGTCTGGTGTAAATCCCAACGTCCCTGATTTGGATAATCATGATCTTATCATCTACCCCAATCCCTCAGAAGACGCCATTCTTCTGAGTACTACGGCCTATCAAAGTACATATTCTATTTACGATGCAACAGGCCGCATATGTCAAAGCGGGCCCGTCCTTCAACAAGAAATTTCCATCAGTACGCTTTCAACCGGGCTGTACACGATTCAAGTCACAGAGGGAAGATTAACTCGCACGGCGCGATTGATAAAAAAATAATTAGTAAACACTATTAAAGTCCGATCGGAAGCTAAAAAAGTCTAAAACAAAAAATGGAACCATTGGGTTCCATTTTTTTTGCAATCTATTTTGTTTGCTCATTCCATTCGAATGAAAGAGCATTTCATCTGCTCCGTCTTTAGAAATAACGCGGATATACGATACGCTTCTTTTTTCCTCCAAGCGCATAATTGACCGCCAATTCATGACTTCCATAGTTCGTGCGAATCAACATATTGGTAGCAACATCAAAAGAATATCCGACCTTAATTTGTTTGTCAATTTGCCATTGAAAAAATATACCTGCATTCTCGCGGAAATGGTAGTACAATCCCAATGTATAGTCTTTTGAGTATATCCCGCTCACATAACCTCCAATTGATAAAGGCGCGTTAACTGTTCCTCTTGTCAATATGCTGGTGCTAATATTCAAGTCTTTATTTGCCTTAAACATTTTACCTCCAGTAATATAAATGGTTGGCTCATAACGACCATCCATATGCGTTTGTTCTGCCAAAGAGCGCTTTTCAAGACGTGGACGAATCATCGCTGGAATGGAAATACCTATGAAATGATCTTTCTTGAAATAGTATCCACCAAATCCAACATTCGGTATAATCAAACTTTTGGTATTGTACATAAAAGCATCATCACTTGCACCGAAATGCTCGCTAGTCAATATCAAATCAGTCAAGTTCGCCTGATACAATGAAGCCGATGCCACCGCACCCCACGACAAGGTCGCGCGATTGGACAGTCGAAGACGGTATGCGAAATAACCACTCAGCATCAAACGGCTACTTGGTCCGATTTTATCATACATCAATCCACCTCCAACGGCCAGTTCATTCTTCTTCAATGGTGTGTCATAACTGATCACAGTTGTCATCGGTGCGCCTTTGAAACCAATCCATTGATTGCGATGGGCCAATGTCATTGTCCCTTGTTCCTTATAACCAGCGTAGCCCGGATTGATAAACAACTTGTTCATCGTAAACTGACTTGTTATAGCGTCTTGTTGTCCGACAACGCTCTTTACCAAAGATGTCGCTATCATAAAACAAAATCCAAATTTCAATAGTTGAGTCTTCATACTCCTTTCATTAATTCGTTTATCCTTACTATTCACTATCTATTTAAGAAGAAATACCCTTTGCGTCTTCCGTGTTCACCCAAATCGAGTACATAGAAATAGGTGCCTTTTGGTAACATTCCATTTCCAATTGTAACAGGTGACTCCGAATTTCCTTCCCAATCGTTTTGGTAGTTCGTTTGCTCATAAACCATGTGACCCCATCGATTGAAAATGGTCAACTTGTTCTGTGGGAAATCTTCAAGACCAACAATTTCAAAGAGATCATTTACACCATCGCCATTCGGTGAAATACCTTCCGGAATTATGAGGTCTAAGAAGCACTCTACATCGATCAATACATACCCTGTGTCGCATGCGTTGTAGATGTCACACACCGTGTACCAAACGGTATCCACACCACACCAAACCTCTGGGTCAATTGAATAACTGATCGTTCCGTTGTCATTCAAGGTCACTTGACCAGCACCGGCAGATACACCTGAAACATAAATACTGTCGTTGTCTATATCAATATCGTTGCCTAATAAATCCACAACGATGACATTATCCTCTTCCAAGAAATCATCAACATCGTTCACAGCGTCAGGCGCATTGTTCACCAACACCTGGAATGTGCATGTATCAGCCAATCCTGCAGCGTCAGTAGCCACGTAAGTAACATCTGTATAACCATGTAAGAACACTTCTCCTGTGTTAGGACCGGCAATCAACGTCAGCATCGCCGCACAATTATCCGTGTACTCAGGTAGCTCATAGTTCACTTCGATACCATCAGCCGGAACGATTGGATCTGCTACAATCATATCATCCGTACAGATAATTTCCGGTGCTTGATTATCTACAACTTCAACGGTGAATGAACACTCTGTAATGTTACCTACATCGTCGATTGCCTGAT
>JBDKJN010000050.1:0-12126 GCA_039796595.1 Bacteroidota bacterium | reverse complement strand
TAAGGATTGAATCGGGCGTGCCCCAAATTTTATGTAATTCAGTTGGGCGTACATTATAACTCACTGGTCGAAGGCGTGTGATAAAATCAAGGCCCGAAATGTTCTCTGTAACATTTGTTTTGTAACGAGCATCTGAGTAAGCTGTTATTGATGCTACTTGAGCGCGAATCTGTGTAACAGATGTGCTACCCAATAATACTTGATTGTTGCCAGTGCATTGTCCATTCGAAACGTATGCGCCGAGCAGGGTGACATTCGTTCTGGTTTGTGTAACATAAGAAGTTGATCCGATAAAGGTACAATTTGTAAATACATTGCCGTCCAATCCGGATCCAGCTCTGTCACCAAGTGCAGTGTTGTCCTCTCCTACGACATTTGCAAGAGACAAATTTCCTATTGCAGTGTTGTAACTGCTCCCTGTTATTGTCCGCAATGCGTTGTTGCCAATTGCTGTATTATCGTGCCCAGTGGTAAGTTCTATACCAGCATGATAGCCTAAAGCCGAGTTGTTATAACCCGATGTGACGCTGAGAAATGCGTTGGCACCAATAGCTGTATTAGCGCTTGCCGAAGTGTTTGAGGCAAGTGCTTGATATCCGAAAGCAGAATTGCCTTCGCCATCTGTGTTGGCGTATAGTGCTTGATAACCGAATGCCGAGGATTCGGTACCCGTTGTGTTCGAAAACATGGCGTTCGAGCCCACAGCGGTCAATGAAGAACTTTGATTGTTGAGCAATGAACTGGTTCCGATTGCGATATTATCACTCCCCGAAGAGTTGTATAGTGAAGCTGCATAACCGATAGAGATGTTATTGTCTCCCGTTTGATTGATTGAGCCCGATTCAACTCCTATTCCGATATTACCAAATCCGGTGGTATTTCCAGATAGACAATAGCTTCCAAGTGCGGTATTTCCAATACCATTGGTCGTACTGGAAAGCGCGTTGAATCCTACAGCTGTGTTTTCAAAGTTGGAGGCATTTTTAAGTGCGCCATACCCTACGGCGACGGTGCGCTCGCATGTTGCGTTTTCCATGGCGGATTTTCCGATGGCTACGTTTTTTTCCTGATGGGTTGTCGATGCTAAGGCGCGATCGCCAATTGCTACATTTTCGATCCCTATGGTAGAATTGAGCAATGCTTCTCTGCCTACCGCGGTATTTTTCGTTCCGGAAGTGTTATTCTCAAGTGCTGCATATCCGAACGCAGAGTTATCAGATGCAGTATTGTTCAGTAATGCTCTGGATCCCACGGCTGTATTGTAATAACCAGAGATATTATCCGATAGGGCATAAATTCCCACGGCAACATTCATATATCCGCCGGTCATTGAGCTCATGCTGGCAAATCCTACGCTAGTGTTTGCATCTCCACTCTGATTCGCTTCCATAGCATCATAACCAATTGCTACATTGAACTCTCCTGAACCATTGGCAGATAATGCACCCTTTCCAAATGCAGTATTGTTCGGTGCTGATTGAGGCGGCAATGATTGATAGCCAAACGAAGTGTTGCTTTGAGTAATACCACCAGACATCTCGCCATTTCTTCTAAAAACTAAATCGACATTATCGGTAGTTCCGATAAAGGAAACTGTTGCGTTTGTGCCTGCATTTCCGGTCAATCCCCAAGCATTAGCCGATCCGGGTGCACCTTGCGGTCCTTGTGGACCTTGTGGTCCTGTTGCCCCTGCCGGCCCTTGTGCTCCGGTCGCTCCAGTCAAACCCGTTGCTCCGGTTGGTCCTGCAGGTCCTTGTGCACCAGTCAAACCCGTTGCTCCCGTGGGTCCTGCTGGTCCAGTTGCTCCTTGTGGTCCTTGTGCTCCTGTTGCACCCGTCAAGCCTGTTGGCCCTGCTGGTCCTTGTGCCCCTGCAGGTCCTTGTGCCCCTGTTGCCCCCGTTAAGCCTGTTGGCCCCGCTGGTCCCTGCGCGCCTGTTGCTCCTGTGGCACCTTGTGGGCCTTGAATTTGTCCAACATTGACCCAACTGTCCCCATCCCATACAAATCCTTGTCCATTGTTCTGGGCTATAAACATATCGCCAACTGAACCTTGATAGTTCATGTTTAATGCCGCTTCATTAGCCACACTGCCAACGATGGTCACTCCTGTGCCATCTTCACCAGCGGGTCCTTGCGGGCCGGTCGCACCTTGTGGTCCTTGCGGACCTGTTGCACCTTGCGGTCCAGTTGCGCCTATAGGTCCTGTTGGTCCTTGTGGTCCAGCAGCCCCCGTTGCACCCTGCGATCCAGCTGGGCCAGTTTCGCCTTGTGGCCCTTGTGGTCCTTGTGGCCCCTGAGCTCCAGCCGCACCTGTTGCTCCTGTAGCACCTTGTGGCCCTTGTATACCCGCAATACCTTGTGGTCCTTGGATTTGTCCAACGTTGACCCAACTGTCGCCATCCCAAACATGCCCTTCGCCGTTATTTTGCGCGATAAACATGTCGCCAATAGCGCCTGTATAATTTGGATTTAAAGCCGCTGCGTTAGCGACACTACCTACAATGGTAACACCTGCGCCGTCTTGTCCATCTGCACCTTGCTGTCCTTGCGGACCTTGGATTCCTTGTGGACCCTGAGGCCCTGTTGCTCCAGCAGGTCCTTGTTGTCCTTGCGGACCCGGTATGCTGCTGCCTGAGTGTAAAGCATATGGAACACTCAACAATTGATTCGAGCCCATGATCGTATAGTTTGTACCTCCATTGGCATCCATTTCTACTTGCAAGAAATAAATACCAGTGCTCCAGTCAATGGCGCTGAAATTCCCGCTTACGACCGTACCTGATCCAACGGACGTATTTACTAAACCGTAGGCATTGGTGGTAAGTGTTTGAGTTTCGGTGTAGACGGACGGGCCGTTGTCACTGCCTTGAAGGATGCTGAAGCGAAATCCAACTTCTTCATTGATCATGACCAAACCAGCATTGTTTCGAACAGCGGCTTGATAATTAAATTGCTGAGGTGCCTGTGCTTTGTATTGCGCATAGGCAAACACAAGCATTACAAATAAGAACAACTTTTTCATAGGTAGAATTCTGTTTATTTGACGACAAAGAGAATGCTACACTATGCTTTAGAAGTATAATTTTGAGTCTGGTGACGGATTTTGAGGGAACGTGAATTTCATAGCCAAACAATGGATTCAATCGATTGCTCTCGAAATTACCTCATTAAATAAAATGAGTATTAAGCTGAATATGACAACTGAAATAGTGGATGTTACTCAGCTTTGTTGTTAGTCTTCCATCATTTTTTTTACAGCTTCAATTCGACGTTTGGAAACTGGGAGAATGGTGCCATCTTTTAGAGTCATGTCTAAGTTTCTATTCAGATTATCGATGAACCTTTTATTCACTAAATGTGATTTGTGTATGCGGATAAATCCGTTATTCTCCAGCATACTTTCCAAATCGCTCAATGTCTTAGATGCGGTGAATTTTCTTTGATTCGTAGCATAGATTACGGCATAGTTGGAGTCAGCTTCGCATCGAATAATTTCAATGGCCTTGAATTTTTTTTCACCTTCAGATTTGGTCAATAGTACCAACTCGAAATCTTCGACAGGTGAGCTCAGGTTTTTCTTTAAACTCAACAATCGTGATTGCATCATAATGCGTTCGGTGCGCAAATGATAGCGTTGAATACTCTCCGAGAGTTCTTTTGTGTTTACAGGTTTAAGCAAATAATCAATGGCGCTATAGCGAAGTGCATTGATGGCGTATTCATCATATCCTGTGACGAAAATGACTTCAATTGAATCATTGTCGATCATGTCCAGCAATTCAAATCCCGACATTTCAGGCATGCGAATATCTAAAAACAATAAATCAGGTGATTCTGATTGAATAAAAGAAATGGAAGCTTCGGGGTCAGTAAATTCACCAATGACCTCGATTCCGTCCAATTGATCAATTACGTGCTTTAGCGACAATATCGCATAAGCGTCATCATCTACTATTATGGCTCGAATACTCATTTTTTCTTTTCGTTTAGAGCGTGTTGTAATCCTTGGAGTATCTGTTGTGCAATAGCTAGAGAATCCTCGTCTGCACTGGATTGTATGTCCAAACAATAAGATGCGAGCACATCCAATTGGTTATTCACCAATTGTGGTCGAATGGTATGAGCTAAATCTCGAATGTTCTTGTACGCTTTAGCATCAATGTTTTCTTGAAGTGATTTTATTTTAACTGGTATGATTTCAAGAAATAATTGACGCTCTCGTTCAGCATTTTTTGGGGTTATGATTGGAGCGATAGGAAGATTCAAGACAGTGTTGAGTGCATGGACAAATTCGTTTTCGGTGAAGGGTTTAGGAATGTAGGCTTGCATGCCCGCCTTAAGACACTGTTCGATATCTGTTCCTAGTACGCTTGCTGTTATACCAATTATAGGAGTTTTCTGATCATTGATGCGAATTTGCTTTGTGGCGTCATAGCCGTCCATGATTGGCATTTGAATATCCATGAGTACGATATCGTATTCATCCTCGTCCATTGCCTCGATGGCTTCTTTTCCATTGTGAACTCGCAAAAAATCGGACTTCGGGAAATATTTTAATAAAGTGTCATGTGTTACGATGTAATTATAGTCATTGTCTTCTGCGATCAAAATGGTCAATTTGACGTCGTTGACCGGTAATGGAACGGTCGAAGGAAGTTCGGCCTCCTGTGCTGGCACGTATGGGATGGACAAATTGAAAATCGATCCTTGACCCAAGGTGCTTTCAACGGTGATATTACCTTGCAATAGCGTCGCCAACTGTTGAGCTATGCTTAAGCCGAGTCCAGTGCCGCCTTTGTTTAGGGCTGTGTTTGTTTCGCTTTGTTTGAATGATTCAAAAATGCTATTCAATTCACTCGAGGCTATTCCTGGACCAGAGTCTTGGATGACGAATAGTAATTTTTCATGCACAGCCTGAACATTCAAAGATACTTTTCCTTTATCTGTGAACTTGATGGCATTTCCGAGAAGGTTGTTGATGATTTGTGTCAATCGCGCAGAATCTGTTCGAACAAAAGGTGCTGTTTCATCAGAAACACTTACCTCGAATTCGATTTTTTTCTCTAGTGCTTTAGCGGACCACGTTTGTTGCCAGCCTTTGACTTCCGCACGCAGATCAAAAGCTCTTGGTCGAATTTCCAATTTTCCAGCTTCCATCTTTGCTTGGTCCAGAATATCGTTCAATACAACGGTGAGATTTTCACTGCTGCGATGAATGGCGTTGAGGTATTCTTTGGTTTGCGCGTCATGATGTTTGTCTAAGAGCAAACGCGATAGTCCGGTAATAGCGTTCATGGGCGTTCGAATTTCATGACTCATATTGGCCAGAAATTTTTGTTTAGAACGCTCACTGCGAACCGCGATGTCCTTTGCAGTTTGGATTTGCTCATTTTTTTCGGTAAGAATAATAGCGGCTTTGCGTCTTGAGCGTAAATTGAGAATTAGAAAAACCACCAAGACCAAAAGAAAGGTGGCACCAGCAAAAACGAGGTTGCGTTGATTTCGTTGCTGCAATATATCTTGTTCGTGTACACGTGTTTTTTCTAATTCCTTCTTCTCAAAATCATAGGTCAATTCCTGGCGTAACAATTCGGCGCGCTGATCTTCGCTATTGATAGAATCTCTTGTTGCGATATATACTTCATACGATTCCAGCGCTTCTTGGTGTTTTCCCTGGATCTTGTACACTTCATATAGAGTTTGAGCAGCATGACTTCTTTCGGCGAGATTGCCACTTTCATTGGTCAATTCAAAGCATTCTTTCGCCATTTGAGCAGCTTCGTTGAGCAGTCGATTGCGCTCCGATGGTGGACCATTTAGTGCGATACGCTTTTTTAAAGCTGCGATATTGGTCATGGAATTGGTTACAAGATCGATTTGACCGAGCGTTTTGCGGACTTCAAAGGATTGCTCGTAGAATTGCAAGGCGATGGTGAGCAGACTATCGCGTTGTGCAGTAGATGTGGCCCTGTCTGATAATGCTTCATGAGATACTCCAAGATTGTTCATCGAGTTGGCGCGATACATCTCATTTTTTGTTTCGATACTCATTTGGAGCACCCGTTCATGTGCTGACTTCGATTCTTCGATGCGCCCCATCTCATGATATGCGAGGGCAGCGTTGTTGAGGGCCATGGCCATGATTTTTTTGTCTCCCAATTCTTCCCCAATCTGAAGGGCTTTTAGAAAGTGATCCAATGCCTTTTGATTGCTTTCTGCCTGAGCTGTAGAATTGCTCGACCGATATCCTTGTGCCAGATAAACATTACCCATGGCTGAAATTGAACCAGCCATTCCTTTTTGATTACCAGCTTCCTTGTGTGTGTCATAAGCCAGCTGATGGCATTCAAGCGATTTTACGAATTGGCCCATATAACGGGCTGCTGTGCCCATTCCCGCATACGATTTTGCGAGCGATAATTTATCTGATGTTTTCTTAAAGTATTCTATGGATTTTGTTTGACTGTCAAAGGATTGCTGATGCTCACCTTTTGCATCATGCGCTACACCTTTATTGTAATACGCTTTTGCGATCAGCAAATAGTTATTGCTTTTTTCGGCCAGCGCAATTTGCCATTGGGTCATCTGAATTGCGCTATCGGGATTTTGACGACAATAATACGTGCCGATTAATTCTTGAATGGCATTGAGCCTTGACGTATCTGCAAATTGTGTGGGTGTGTTCCAAACCGACCACAAGGAGTCTTTCTTATCCGGAGACTGCGCTGTTATATCAAATCCCACGAATATTAGTGACAATAGAAGCACTAATTTTATGTTTTGAGAAATTGATTTCTTTTTCAGTTTCAAATGGTTTTTTGAGAAAATAAAAGCATTAGGCATCGGATAAGTCGCGTTGTATTTCGATCAATGTTGGAAGGAAATTTGTAAAAATACACTATTTGAAGAATTGGAGAGAATAGCCAGTTTTTTGTAGCCTCTGAACATAGCCATCGATTCAGGTCGATGATTTTTGTAGTGTAGCAAGGAAAAATAAAAGTATGAGTCAAAGTACAATAGCCCGTGGACATGGAATTGCTGCTAGTTAATTTTGAGTTTCCTATTTGTCTTGTTTAAAGGCAGATTTCTGTTCAATGGAGGGTTTTTATTCAAGAAACGGTATTATAGCATCTTGATTTCGTCTTTGTACGCGCGAGCGTAGTGGAAATGCGCCAAAAAATGAGTTGACTAGTGATTTTTTTCACTTTGACTTGGGCAGTTGTTCTCTTCTGCTGTGATGATCAAATACAATTGAGTTAAATATTACTACATCTGACACGTAGTTTTTTATATTTTTATAGCTGAACCTTTTAACCTCTAAACCATGAAAAACAATTTTACTTCGTTTATTAATTTTCTTTTTCTTTTACTTTTTAGTAGCGTTACCTACAACACCATAACTGCACAAGTCATCGATATAGAGTTTGACACAGTCATGGTGCATACAGGGGTCACAAGCGATGGTGTAGATCTAACAGGCTATGTTACTTTTCGTATGTATGCGGTATGCGCCAATGAAAATGATATTGTAATGGGAATGTATCCAGTAACAAGAATCAATGCCGTTGGAGGAGACTATTGGCAATCGTCACATGGCGGTCCTTTAGCATCAGATCTGAGTGCAGCTGAATTAGCGAATTATGAGTCTGCAAATTATGACAGCTGGCTGACAGTAAATGCCGAAGCTGGCGGAGCGGGTGATGCACAATTGGTGCTCAATGACGGTCTTGGATATGATGATTGGAATGTCGATTTTGAAGAAGGCCAAGATATAGTTATGTGGTCAAGTTGGGAGTATTGGACAGGATGGTATTCTACCACCTCAACGACAGTGGGAGTTGCAGGCCCCGGTTTACGTGTGCTGCTTGGGCAATTGACAACGAATGGTTACATTGGAGCAAGCGCTATAGTTATCTCGTATCCACAGGGAATTATTACGACACAATACCACGAAGATCTCATCTGTGATGTTAGTGATGCAACATTAATCATAGGATGTATGGATAACAACGCGTGCAATTACAATGATCTTGCTGTGTTTAGCGATTGCTCTTGCACCTATTCAGGCTGCCTTGATGTAGCGGCTTGTGATTACAATTCAGAAGCGGGCTGTCATGATCCTTCGCTATGTACTTACGGTACCATTGGTTGCCTTACTGATTGGGCTTGCAATTATGACCCGTTAGCGGCATGTGAAGATTATACTTTATGTATTTACCCAGGCTGCACAAATCCGACGAGCTGCAACTATAATCCCGATGCGGGTTGTGACAATGGCACATGTATTACTGCAGGAGCAAGGGGTTATGTTTTCCAAGATCCAACGCCGAACATAACATGGGACAATAATCCTGCTGCAAACGGAATGGCAAACGTTGAACTGCATCTGATGCCCGAAGATATTTGGGCAATTACAGATGTCAACGGTTATTACGAGTTCCCTGGTATTCCTGTCGGTGAACATAGTATTCAAGTGAGCCTGCCTGATGGTGAATGGATGTATCTTGAAGATGGTTTTTCTATTTTTAATACTCCAAATTGCACTCTTCGAAACTTTGGTATAGTGGCAACAGATGATTCTCCATTTGCTGTTTTTATTCCGCAAACGGAAATGTTGCCTATTATTCATTGCACAAATGGAGGGAATATGGGGCTTTGGCTACACAATACTGGCACGACCAATATGTCGGGAAGCATGCAGATGTCATACAATCCAATATTAGTACCTTCGTATGGGATTAATTCACTAGCGTTGCCACTTGATAGTATTGCGCATGATACGGTCTATTGGACAATACCAATAATGGAGCCAGGTGAAGTTGTCTTACTGCAAGCCTTTATGGGTGGCCCCGGTGCCGAATTCATCGGAGACATTTTTGAGTATCAATTTCATTTGATGTTACAAGACAACATGAATGTTCCATTCGCGGACACCACATGGAGTCACTCCCAAGAGGTCATTTGTGCCTACGACCCCAATATCAAAACAGCTATGCCAGAGGGTTATCAAGAACAACATTTTATTCTTGCTGGGCAAACTATGGAATACGAAATTCAATTTCAGAATACAGGTAACTACCCTGCAGAGGATGTGGAAATTCTAGATCAAATCGACACGTTAAACCTCGATTTATCGACGCTCGAAATTATCACGTATTCGCATGCAATGATCACACAAATCGAGTCCGATGGTTTGGTGCACTTTGTTTTCAATAATATCTATCTGCCCGATAGCACTTCCAATGAACCCGCTTCACATGGCTTTGTTCGATTTAGAATTGATGTACGCGATGGCGTTCAACCTGGAACGGATATTTTTAATACAGGTGAAATCTATTTCGATGAGAACCCCGCCATCATCACCAATACCACTCAGCATCGAATTTTTGATTGTCAATGGTTGCAAGTCACCGACACTTTGGTTTCTTTATGTGACAATGCTTTGGTGTATGAACCTACATGGGAATTTGCCCCTGAAGAATGGACGTGGTCGTTGAATGGTGTCGATATGCTCAATGAAGGAGACAGTTTGACTGCGACGCTTACACAAGTGAACAACGAGGTTATCATTACCTCAAGTAATCCGCTGTGTGAGGTCGCATCAACTTTACAAGTGGTTAATCATGATGAGGAAGTAACCATCCAGTGGGATGGGGATTTCAACGCTCAGGGTCCTGAAGGATATACCTATCAATGGTTTATTTGGGGTCAAGCTTATCCGGAAGAAACTGGAAATGTGTTTAATCCATGGTTATACTGGGCAGACGCAGCCCAAGTGCAAGCTGTTGTTACCAATGTTTGGGGATGTGTGGATACAACAAATTACATATTTACAGGCAATGTAACAGGTTTGATGGCTCAGAACATTACGCTATATCCTAATCCAGCGTCCGAAGAGATTCAAATGGCTGGTGTGCTTTCTCCAGGAATAATCGAAATGTACAATATGGAGGGACAGCTTGTATTGATTCAGGCTGTTTCTGCTCAGGCATCAACATTGCAAGTGAGTCACCTCAAACCAGGCTTGTATTATCTACAAATGCACAACGAATCCATTTGTATCCCTATTGGAACGGTCATGAAAGAATAATGGCCCAATGCCACAATTGTTGCCCAAATGTCAAACAACCTTATTAATTACCGCTCAGCACTAATAACTAAAAACGAATAACTCAACTGCAACGAATCATTACAACTACGAACTCGCGATATTCCCCTAAATCAAAAACCCCGCTCACTTGATTTTACCAAATGCGCGGGGTTTTATTATTTACGAATGATATTCTTAAGCTGATGCTTCGTCAGAAGGATTATCTGTCTTAGGCTCTTTCGGCTCAGATTTCTTTGGTGCCTTAGCCTTTTCAACTTTCATCACAATCTTTTGCTCTTCTGCATTGAGGTCCACCAGTAGGGTGTCACCAACTTTCAAAGATGTATTGATGATCTCCTCAGCAATCGGATCTTCCAAGTATTTCTGGATCGCGCGCTTTAATGGACGTGCACCATATTTCTCGTCATACCCTTTGCTCGCGATGAAATCTTTGGCTTCGTCAGTCAATTTGATAGCGTATCCCAAATCCGAAACGCGGTGGAACAATTTTGCCAATTCGATATCGATGATTTCGAAGATGTGTTCACGCTTCAAGCTGTTGAAGATGATCAAATCATCTACGCGATTCAAGAATTCAGGTGAGAACGCCTTACGCAAAGCACCTTCGATGATGCCTTTGCGTTCGGTTTCTTCTTGCTGTGATTTAGCTTGTGTGCCAAAACCAACACCGGTACCGAAATCTTGCAATTGACGTGCGCCGATGTTCGATGTCATGATGATGATAGCGTTTTTGAAATCGATTTTACGACCCAAACTATCCGTCATTTGTCCATCATCCAACGCTTGCAACAATAAGTTGAATACATCTGGGTGAGCTTTTTCAATCTCATCCAACAAAACAATCGAGTAGGGACGACGGCGAACTTTCTCAGTCAATTGACCGCCTTCTTCGTATCCTACGTATCCAGGAGGCGCTCCAATTAAGCGAGATACAGCGAATTTCTCCATGTACTCACTCATGTCAATACGGATCAACGCCTCTTCAGTGTCGAACAAATATTTTGCAAGTTCTTTGGCCAATTGTGTTTTACCAACACCTGTAGGTCCCAAGAAAATGAAGCTACCGATTGGACGATTGGGATCTTTCAAACCTGCGCGATTGCGTTTGATGGATTTCACCACCTTCTTAATCGCTTCATCCTGACCTATCACCTTGCCTTCGAGTTCATCATCCATTTTGGCAAGACGACCACTTTCTTTTTCAGCAACGCGAGTAACAGGAATTCCAGTCATCATTGCTACCACTTCTTCCACGTGGGCCTCGGTAACGGTAACACGATGACTCTTGGTTTCTTCTTCCCATTTCTTTTTAGCGGCTTCTAATTTTTCGATCAGTTGACGCTCTTTATCGCGAAGTTTTGCAGCTTCCTCGTATTTCTGACTGCGCACTACACGATTCTTATCTTCCTTGATATCCTCGATGCTTTTCTCAATATCGATGATTTCTTTTGGTACATTGATATTGTTCAAGTGTACACGAGAACCTACTTCATCCAAAGCGTCGATCGCCTTGTCTGGCAAGTGACGATCAGTGATATAACGTGCAGTGAGTTTAACACAACTGGCAATAGCTTCGTCGGTATACGTGACGCTATGGTGTTCTTCGTATTTGTCTTTTATGTTGTTCAGGATCTGAATCGTCTCGTCAACTGTTGTCGGATCGACAACAACCTTTTGGA
This sequence comes from Bacteroidota bacterium, assembly GCA_039796595.1. Taxonomy (GTDB): domain Bacteria; phylum Bacteroidota; class Bacteroidia; order Flavobacteriales_D; family Sanyastnellaceae; genus CANHSF01. The sequence continues at coordinate 336 of JBDKJN010000050.1, read as the reverse complement.
AACGACGTTCCAATGCTCCATCTTTTTCAATGTATTGGCGATATTCATCCAAGGTAGTTGCGCCGATGCATTGGATTTCACCACGAGCCAAAGCTGGTTTAAACATATTGCTCGCGTCAAGTGATCCGCTTGCACCACCTGCACCAACGATAGTATGAATCTCATCTATGAAAAGAATTACGTCTGGTGACTTTTCCAATTCATTCATTACAGCTTTCATACGCTCCTCGAATTGGCCGCGGTATTTGGTACCAGCCACGAGTGAAGCGATGTCTAATGTAACAATGCGCTTATTGAAAAGCACACGTGATACTTTACGTTGAATGATGCGAAGGG
>JBDKJN010000049.1:0-10938 GCA_039796595.1 Bacteroidota bacterium | reverse complement strand
ATTATGGACAGTGGTTCTGGGCGTATGCGCTTGCCAATCTCCATTTCCTGAAACGCTCGCATCTCAATCAACTGAACGTTTAGGTGACGTGGTAAGCCAAATGCCGACATGTGTTTGGTACATTTTACATGATTCAAAAAATAGATATTGGTTAGGAACAAGCAATGAGGGTGTCTACCTCCTTGAAAACCGAACGATCACTCGGTATACGACATTAGATGGACTAGCGCATAACTCTATTGGCGGGATTCAAGAAGACAGTAAGGGGAATATTCTTATTGAAACCCGCGGCGGTATTAGTCTTTGGAATGGACAAGCATTTCGCACTTTAGAGAGTGAGACACCTTTTGATCCCATGAATGGCTGGTATATGAATCCAAAGGACATGTGGTTTAGAGGGCAGGGAGGTCCACTGCGTTATGATGGAGACCATCTCTACCAACTCACCCTTCCTTATACCTACGTAGAAAATGATCCGAGCAAACAAGGATATCCCGAACATTTGAAGCCCAATGACCTGTATACCATTTACAAGGATAACGCTAACTGTGTTTGGTTTGGGACCGCTGATGTAGGGCTGTGTCGATTCGATGGTCAACGCATTGCATGGCTCTATGAGGACTCGCTCACCTACACTCCAGCCGGTGGTGCATTCGGTATTCGCTCTATCCTACAAGACTCGTCGGGCAAATTCTGGATCTGCAATACGCGTCAACAATTTGAAATTACGGGTATACGCGATACGTTAGAAACAAATGTTCTCACCTACTCGAAATCAAACGGAATAATTGCCGACAATCACCCCGACAAGCTATATATCATGTCGATGTTATATGACCAACAAGGGACATTATGGATGGGTACGTATAATCAAGGTGTGTGGTCGTGGGACGGGCAACAACTCAAATGGATACAACTTCCGCAGGGTGTTACGATGTTTTCCATTTACGAAGATCGCAAGGGCAGATTGCTGCTTGGTACGCATGAGGCTGGAGTACTGATGATCGAAGAGGATCAAGTCGTAGCATTCCGTTATTAGGTAATGCTATCGATTTTTTTGCTATATTTGAGTTGAACAAACCTTAATTATGCTAAAAACCCTGACCCTCTTTACCGCGCTTCTCGCGAGTACATTAATTTACGGACAATGGGATTGCGTTGATCTCTGCACTGGTAATGTTGATCCAAACACCGGGGAATTGACGTTTTGCTGGATATCCGATTTCAATTGTGACGCACGAGTGGATGTCCTTGATCTTCCATACCAGCTAGCCCTTTATGGTTGCGCTGTCGATGAAAATGCTCCCAATTACCACCAATTGCTTCGTGCGGACAGCAATTTAGATGGTTTAGTCTCTGTTGCAGACCTTTTGATTTTTGTATCAGCATTTGGGAACACCTATGAGTAAATACACCAAACCCTTGGCCCTAATCATTTGTCTGCTCAATTGGGTCAATCCAATGACGTCGCAAGTTGTGTCGATTGATATTGACACCATAGCCGTCCATACCGGTGTCGTTGGGGGCGCCGATCTCACGGGTTATACGACTTATCGATTTTATGCCGTAATGGCCAACGCCGAAAGTAAGCTTCTTGATATCTATGGACATGTCGAACATCCGCTGCTATTTGGTTCTACAGGAGATATTTGGAATTTCGAGTCAGCCTACTCCGTGAGTGTACCGACATCTAATTTCCTCACCAACTTTCCGGAGGCGCACTTTGACTCTTGGTTTGATTTAGAAAACGTAAGCATTCCCAATAATAACAGTTGGTTCTTTGATGACTTCGAACCAATGGAGAACGGGTTCAGCGAATTATTCATGCAGCAAACGCCCAGCTCCGAGGCTATAGAGGTGTTAATGTCCGATTTTGGCAGCGCTCTGTTCAATGTAAATCCTAGTTCTTCGAACCCAGATCTTCGTATTTATTTTGCTCAGCTGACGACCAACGGCACTCCGCAATATCAACTCAATTTTCACACAGCTGTCCCCGATTGTTCGGGTGAATTCCTGTCGCAAACGCTCACTACTGAAGGAATAATTGTAGGCTGCAACGACCCGCTTGCTTTTAATTATGATCCAAATGACATTGACGTTGACTATAGCATTTGTGACTTGCCAGAGTGCTTGGATCCAGAAGCTTGCAACTACCTTTCGAATACTGAGGCTTGCTTTTATCATCCTTCAACATTCATAACCTACTTCGACATGGATTCAGACGGAGTATTGACTGCTGGTGATCCTGTCGTACATGACAATTTTTCTATTTACTATCCCGAAATAAATCATTGGTCATGGACAAATGATGGATACATCACTCCTATGTCTTTTCAACCTCCAATAGATATCATTATCGGCCCTAACTCCACTTGGGATGTTGTTGGTTCCAACGAGTTAACTCTAACCGCTAGTTGCTCTCCAATAGATATTTTATTGACGAATATCTCAGATCCCTGGAGAATTGAATTACGCGGGTCCAGACTCACAACACCCGGGGGCATAAATCCAGCTTATAATAAAGTTTATTGCTCTTTCTTACATTGGTTTGACACACCCATTCAATACAACTGTACACTAGGGTTTGATCCTTTATTGCCTCTTCTGGATCCTAATTCAAACGAAATTGTAACCGGAAGCTCTTATGATTTCAATGTGAATGGAATATTTGATGTCGAAAATTACCTCATATTTGACTTTGAAATTCCAACGGAAGACTTAATTGGAACAACCATCGTGAACACCTTATCTTGTATTGCAACAGACGAGCTAGGGGTTGAACTTTTTTCTTTTGAAGACGATATATCTCGCGTGGTCAGGGGGCCTTACGATCCCAACATTAAAATTGATGAACCAGCCGGATGGTATGAACCCGAATTTATTGCTCCTGATGCCGATCTTACGTATACCATCTATTTCCAAAACAATGGCAATGCACCAGCAGAACGTGTAGTCGTGGTAGATAGTCTCGATGTAAATTCATATGACCTGAGTACGCTTGAAATTCTGTATGCCTCAGACACTATGAGTTATATGCTGGACCTCACGTCGGGCGTTGTTTCTTTTACGTTTGACGAAATCTATTTACCCGATAGTTTAAGTGATCCTGAAGGTAGTATTGGCTACTTCCAATACCGCATCGCACCGTTGAATAATCTGCCGCATATGCACGAAATTCGGAACAAGGCCTATATCTATTTCGACAGCAACTCTCCCATTATTACACCGTCGACATTACAAACCATATTCGATTGTGCGTCGCTAGAGCGAGAGTCAATCGATCTGGCGCTCTGCCCCGGTGATTCGATTGACGTAGAAGCATTCGCTGACTACATTGATGGTGTGCAATGGTCTATGAATGACATGTGGTTGAGTGATTCCAATACGTTGGTGATCGACTCATTGCCTTCTGGTGATCATATTTTGAACTATACGTTTAGTAATCCAGGATGTGAAGTCACCAATGACATACACATCACCATCTCGCCGACTCTGATCGTTATGCCATATTATACACCAGACGGTTATACAACAGGATTTGACGATTTATATCACACTTGGTTCTTTAACGACGAAGAAATCATAGGCAATAACTCTTCCGTGTTTGATTCGAACTGGCCTGATTACGCTCACTACGGTCTTGGAGTTATTGTGACGGATGCCAATGGATGTAGTCATAGTTATTATGAATATTTCATTGATGTCAATGAAATGGAAATAGCGAAGCTTACATGGTATCCCAATCCTGTGAGCGATTATCTAACCCTACACTATGAAGGCAACATCAACGATTTGCGAAAAATTGAAATCCTTAACCCATTGGGTCAGGTCGTTTCAACTCCGCAAATCGTGATGTCAAATTCTTCATTGATGATTGATATGCATACTCTTCCTGATGGGATGTATGTGTTGCAAGTCAACGGTCAGGCATTGACCAATTCTAAGGTGATAAAAAATTAATTCACTAAAGAACACGTAGGCCTGTTCTTATCGCATGCTATATCAATGGATCAAAACAATGTCCGTTGGATTCACTCCTGTGTTGAACTCCTGCAACAGTTGACCTGCTAAATTGTATTGTGCAACTTTGTTTACGCCTTGGTCCTCTTCAGTTTGTGTAATCCATATTTCTCCTTTCGCGTGATTTATGGTATAAGATGCGCAAGGCACATTTAATACACTGTGATCATCAATGGTTGTGGTTAGGTCCACGCTGCGCAATCCATCGTTCAGAAAGTACAATGTCTTTCCATCCGGTGAGATGGACAAGGATGTAGGATATTGTTCGTACGGATCAAAAATCTCATAGGTTGTCGTCTCTAAGGTCATCGGATTGATGCTCACCAAACGCGCCGCATATGGTATTGCACCATCGCAACTACCCGATGATACAGAGTACCCTTCTCGCAGTTGCCATAGCATACCAGCATAGTCCTTCACCCATCCTCTTGCGACACGATCAACACTTGTGCTTTCCACTACCATCATCGTATTGATGTCTACTACTTCAATCGTTGCCTGTACAGTCATCAAGCGTCTTCCACAACTCACCAACAAACGATCATCGACGTGAATCATTTCATTTGGTAAACCGCTTACTGAGGCAACTCCAACAATGGACCGATCCGTAAGATCTAACTTGAATATCAGTCCTACATCGGTTCCTGCAGTCACAAAGGCGGTAGTCGCATCTTTGATGTACAAATTTCTTGCAGCTGTAAGCCCACTGATTTCACCGATCTGCTCGCACGTCGACGGATTCATAATGATTAATTTTCCGGCCTCCTTGCTCAAGGCATATGCGAAATCACCCTGTACTTGGATATCGGATAAGGTATGTTGCAAGGGGTTGCCATTGGCTTTTTGGAATTGATCCAATGTAACGTCATCGTTGGAAAGAATCATTGAAATAGAAGCTGACGGATCAGATTCTGCTCCACTATTCAACACAAGTACCTCGGCTCGCGGTTCGGTAATTCCACCATCATTCACGTTTTCTTTCTTACAGGACGCCAACGCCAAAACAATGGCGCAGCACAAAACAATTTGTGTTTTCATGTTTTAATATTTTTTTGATTAAGGCGCGGGAAGAACGTGTTCGTTCTGCAAAAATTGTGTGTCTCCTTTTTTCGTCTACAGCAATTCGAAAAGATAGACGGTATACTCTTCAACTATACATTTTGTATGATAGACAAGAGAAGGTTCATAGAATACTTTTGCGCCATGAAAATTAAACTCAAGAAAATGCTTGTTTGGATCTTCGGTATTCTGTTCGCTTACATCCTTTTGGGGGCCTTTATGCACTTGGTCATTTTTCCAATTCGCACGCCAGATTACGTTCAGCATTTCCATTCTGGCAAGACGCTTACTTCAAAAATGGAAGGGCTGCACATCACGGTGCTATCAGTTGCTAACGATGAACTTAAAACACGCCTGGTGCTGGAGCCGCATGCAAAAGGTCCCATCGCTCACCACCATGAGAATTTTGATGAATCCTTCACTGTTTTGAAAGGGTCACTTAGCTTAGAAGTCGAAGGACAAATAATGGTTCTCGAAGCTGGTGAATCCTTCGTTGTGAAAAGAGGAACCTCACATCGCCCATTCAATGCTACTGATCAATCTGTTGAAGTTGAATGTAAGATGGCGGCGGCGTTTGCATATTGTCTAGAGCATTTGTACGGACTATGGGATGCCGATAGCTCCAATGCAACACCACCAAAAATTCTATTGCACATTGCCCCTATGGGCAGTCGTTTTGACTCATATCCTACAACAGATGGGCCGCCGGCTGGGGTGTTAAAAGTGATCAAGTTTGTTTTAGGCCCGACAGCTCGGATTCTAGGTTATGGAGTTTAATTCTTTAAAAGCCATGTTAATTTTCAACTCTTAAAAATTGTCAAATTTTACTAGACACTTTGTATTATACCATTAGTATACTACCTTTGTGCTAGTACTATGGCAAAAAATTCATACACCGAAACGCTCTTACACGCATGGGAGCAAACTTATCACAAGGGCCATTTGACCTTTTGGATCCTCATTGCACTCAAAGAATCTCCCAAGTCTTTAGAAGAAATCAGATCATTCATTGATCTATATGGTCAGTCCGTGGTATCTTACGATGACCAGAGTATTTATAGGGCCCTACGCAAATACGAAGAGATAGAAATGCTTCAATATGAATTGCGTGATGGTGACCGCGGGCCCCAGCGCAAATATTATGGACTTACGTCTCTCGGAGCTTCTGTCCTCCAGAAGTTCATAGAAAGGAATATCCTTCTCTTCTCCCAGAAAAAATTACACGCTTTATTACTTAAATAACATGGAAAAATTGACATATTTTCAAAAACAATTCGCCGTTCTGGCGTTGACAAAAACCATTGCGTTTTTCATCTTGCTCAATATATTTATTCCATTGAAAGAGTGGCGATATGTAACTTTATTTGCCATAAGCTATGGCGTGCTCATGTTCATTCAGGGACTGATTCATGGATATAAAGACCGCAAAGGACAAGTGATTCACGACAAAGGATTCCGCTACCATCTCCTGACGTTCGTAATCGTCAATGGTGTTTACCTTGCTTTTATCGCTTGGCCAACAACTGTATTCAAACTTTGGCCGGATTGCATCGGAATGCTCGCTTGGGGCATTGGATTATTGATTCATTATCGAGTAACACGAAATAACATTCAAGGTTATCAACCCGAGGAACTCTTTGAGTAAAGTTGAGATACCTGAAAGCAACCAATAAGAATTCTTGGTACCTTTGATTCATGACCAATCCTGTTGTTGATTCCTACTTCGAAGATGGCTGCGGCCGTTGCCCACTTGGCGGAACTCCAGAGTGCAAAGTCCATAGGTGGTCAGATATCATGCGTTATTTGCGCACGCTGCTGATCGATTGTGGTTTGACTGAAACCCTAAAATGGGGTGTGGCTTGTTATATGCATCAGAAAAGCAACGTCCTTGTTCTTGGAGTAACAAAGGACAGTTGCAGTTTAGGTTTCTTCAAAGGTTCGCTACTGAGCAATTTCGATGGTGCATTAGCAAAACCCGGCGATGATTCACAAGCAACTCGCCAACTCAAATTTACCTCCCTACGCGAAGCGCAACAACAAGAGGACGCCATTAAGACTCACGTATTCGAAGCAATTGAAATTGAAAAAGCCGGACTCAAGGTGCAATTCAAAACCATTGAAGAGACCGTCTTTCCCGAAGAGTTATTGGAGGCATTTCGCAACGATCCAAAATTGGAAAAGGCATTTAGGGCTCTTACTCCGGGAAGACAGAAAGGCTACATCATTCATTTCAAACAACCGAAACAAGTTGCGACCCGACATCAACGCATTGTAAAAGCTACACCAATGATTATGCAAGGCAAGGGCATGAACGATGAATATCGCGACCGCATTAAAAAATGAAACCTCTTCTATTGCTTATTGCATGCACGCTCGGCGTATACCGAATGAACGCTCAGTCGGTGGATCAAGACTCCATTACCAACATCATATTGTCCCTTGATAGTGCACTATTTATCACCGGATTTAATCAATCGGATCTTCGACCTTTTGAAAAACTCATTCACGATGATTTCGAATTTTACCACGATATCGGTGGATTTCAAGATCGCGCCAAGTTCTTAGATGCAATGCGAAACGGACTTTTCGCGGATATAAAAAACTATCGCTCGTACCGATATCTAGATCCGTCTTCTTCGTCCGTGCACCTCCTCTATAGCAACGGTGTTTTGTACGGAGCCATTCAAACAGGTCAGCACCAGTTCTATGAAAAAATTGGTGAACAGCCTGAACAATATGCTAGCACCGCGCTATTTACACACTATTGGGAATGGGATCAAAACGAATGGAAACTAAAGCGTGTCTTTAGTTACAATCACCACAAATGATTAGCATCTTAAATTGCTAAAGAAATATGTTATGGCTGCGGTGGTGGGGCCTTCTCTTTCTTTTTAAGATTCATGGTGTATTTGTAACCAACCAAAACTACGAAGTCCATGCGTTGTGGCGAACCAAGCAAACGTCTTTGAACCAAATACCCTGCGCTGATTGCTCGGCGTTTATTCAACTCATACGATGCTTGGGTAGTCCATCGCCAGTTTTGCCAGGTAAAAAAATCATACTGCCCAGTGCTGTGGAAAAACTCATACGATGTAGAAAAATCCCAATCCTTGACTCCTCCATACTTCAATTGAAATCGATTGCGTAAATTGGTTGAGATATCCGCATCATCCGAACCACCAGCAGCAAGCGTTACTTGCCATCTCGGTGCGTAATTCATCGACCAGTCGTTCCATTTGAAACGAAAGCCAAGGCCCAATTGTATTCGGTTGCGCCATTCCAAAAAGCCATCACTATTGGCCATGCCTGAACGAAAAACAAGCCCAGCTGTCATTCGCTTATTGACCTTGTATTGGGCTCCAAGATCTACAAAGGCCCGTGCAAGTCGACTCCAATTTTCTTCGAAACGCAATTCAGGAACGGCGGTAAACTCCCAACGTTTACCCTTCTCTAAAGCCAGTGTTCCTTCAGTCCAAATTCCTGCATCTTTATACTGGGCATTCGCACTAAATACTATCGTCAGGAATAGCACAGCGCATAGCACCATACGCGATTTTATTCGCATAAAACGTGGTTGTATCCCAGAGATAAAATGAAATGCCTCCGCTTTAATCATCCAAGGATCAGTTGTTGGAGTCATAGATGCGCATCAAAGGCGCTTCAACTGTTTGTTTCTTATCTTCAATCGTGACCACTTGCTTCACCACCATTTCACGTGGATCCAATATGGTCAGGCCCTGGGCAGTATCCTTGCTATACACATAAATGGTGTAGTCTCCGAGCCTTAAATTTAAGAATTCATATTCACCATTGTAATTCGTTGAGATACGATCGTCAGGTGAAACGTTGTCGCCATATTGAATATATACGTCCACGTCAGGAGCTGGAAAAGTGTCAGCCGGACTAGGGTTGTACAATAGATTGCGATAAACCACATCAACACGTCCCTTTATGGATGAATTCCCACCGTCTCCTGGCTCCTTTTTGCAGGCAACCAAAGCCGATATCAAGATTACTACGAGAAGAAAATACTTTTTTGACATGGGTATTATGAGTTAAATCCTGCGCTAAAACTTTCGTCTACCTGACCTTCTTGCTCGTCGTCATAGAAGTATATTTTGAGAACCGCCGTGTCACGCAAAAAGTCAATTTTACCAATTTCCACGCGGTTGATTTTAATACCCGTACGCTGGGTCAAATCGGCTAACAATTCAGGTCGACGTCCGCTTTGAATCAAATCAATTCGTTCATACACGATGAGCTTTTGGGACTCGTGACGCAACAACCAAACCTTTTCTAAGCCATAGGTAACAGCGACTATGCTCAAATTCGCAAATACCAATTCCGTCAATGTGATCTTTTTGTTGATCAATGCATTCATCACACTCATGCCGATGATGATGAATAAATAGGTCATTTCCTTGATCGGAATAGCATCGGTGCGATAACGAATAATTCCAAATACAGCAAAAAGTCCGAGTGCAAATCCCATCTCCACTTTCACGCTCTCCAAAAGAAAACACATCATAAAGATGCTTATGCTAAATAAGAAGTAGGTGAAAAGAAAATCTTTACGTTTTGCAATGGGGTAATAAATCACACGCACGAGCAAGAAGATAAAACTCATGTGCAACGCAACCAGAATAATTAAGCCGATTAAATCGTCTGCTTTGAACAACTTAATGTTTCCCAGCGGATCGAATTTGTCCTTGTCTGGTTTTATTTCTTCGATTACTGGTAACGGATCGGTCTGAACCCAAGTGATGAGATCAGTTAGGGATTGAAGCAAATCAAACTGCATATGAACGTGTTATTTTTTGAATTCGTAAAATTTTCTCTTTAAAATTATTGCTCTTTAATTCTGGATAAAGCAAGGCCACACCTAAGCAATACTTACTTATCCCGTCGGGTCGAAGTATGCGGCTCTTCATGTGTTGAACAAAGCGTGAATGGCGATTTTCTCCATCTTGTTTGACTTCTGCAATCACCAGGTTTTTCATATCTACTCTTTTGTTGTCGAAATAAAAACTCAGGTCCGTATCTAAGGTCACTCGTTCACCAGCCACAGTATCCACCAAGGTGGTCCGTGTATAACTGTTCCAAATTTTCGCTTCTAGCGTTTGAACATCTTCGGCTTTCTTCTCCACAAATTCCTGGCTTCGGTCGTCGATGTGGGGCAAAATTTCCTCAATCTTGATGCGGCTCTTATACGTACGCCCTTTGTTATTCTTTTCTTTCACCTCTAAAAAGGCAATGGAACTTTCGACATAACTTCTCTTGCGAATTTTATAGCGGTGTCGTTTACCATTTTGATGCTGGGTGTAGTGCCAAAAATCAGGGGTGTCGTAGTACAGTGTTTCGTAGCGACTTTCGCGGGTATTCTCCACTTCTAGGGTACGATAGGTGTCCCTTAAGTCCGGTAAAAAAGAAATCAACTCATCGCGATGAAACATGAACTTGGTGTCGGTGCGGTTCATAAGCTGAACCCCGTCCATTTCCCCTAATGTGATAGGTCGAAATGCTTCAAGTATCTCGGTGAGTGTTTGCAATGGTTTATGGGTTTTGGGCCTACCTTATTCAAATATGCGTTTGCAATTTTAAATCTTGGGTGGGCTGCCAATTTCGCTTACAGGGTGAACAAATATAAATAAGACACCATTAAAACCCTACCTTGAAGCGAACAATAAACAAAGAAAAACCCGAAGGCTAGGCTTCGGGTTGGTCGTATACATCCGTATTTTAATTATTTCAAATTGTGATAAACAGCCTGTACGTCATCGTCCTCTTCTATTTTTTCAACCAGCTCGAGGATTTCATCCACCTGCTCATCATTCAATTCCGTGAATGAATTAGGGATGC